>NZ_CAJE01000003.1 GCF_000308215.1 Methanomassiliicoccus luminyensis B10 | reverse complement strand
TGCGGGGAAATATGAAAGGGTTTAGGCCCGCCGGGCCTTGGGCAGTCCCATCCTCTTGTTCTTGCCGAACCAGGAGCGGACCCCCTGGGCGTTCATGTACAGAATGACCAGGATCGGGAGGAGTATGCCTCCGATCACTCCGACGCCGGTGCCGACGCCGACGGCCACCCCGACCAGGCCGAGCAGGGCCACGATGATGTTGATGACCATCCATACGATGGTCAGGGTCCATACCCAGCCCCAGCCCTTCAGCGCGCCCCAGGCCAGCGCCAGGTTGACCAGGCCGACCACCACGCCGAGGACCCCCGCGGCGGAAACGGCGGTGCCGCCGCCCAGGAACGTCGCGCCCAGACCTCCCACGATCTGCAGGATGCCGATGATGAACAGCAGCACCCCCAATACCGTTATCAGAACGGGTCTCCTTCGCCTTGCCATCAGATCCACCTCTTGCTCCCTGGCATACGCCGGGGGGCCGTGGACTAACGTCTTGGAGCGCGTGGCTATTAAAGGATTACTTTTCCAAGGGGTCGTTCCGGACGGTCCGGGCGATCAACGGGACCTGCGCCGGTCTTGGCCCAGCATCGATCGGGCAGGCCGATATTTTCCCCTTACGCGCAAGCGGTGCCGCCGAGCAATCTTTATCATGCCGGAGCCTATTCGCCGTCCTGGGCTAGATTATGAGACTCTGGCAGTTCGGCAGGTTGCAGGGCAAGAAGATCAAGATCGACAAGGAGCTGGGGGACCCCCTCGGGCTCGTCAACGGAAGCCAGGTCTTCAGCACCATGTTCCGCTACGACTACGGCGGCGCCTCCTCGTACGAGATCGTCCTGTCGACGTTCGGCCCGGAGAACTACCGGCAGCTGTGCCAGCTGACCATCCACATGATCGACCGTCCCGGCGCGTGCGCCCAGGCGTCGAAGTTCCTGGCGGACCGCAACGTGGACATCCTGAACTCCGTATCGCTCAGCACCATCCCCGGCGTGGCCATGACCTGGCGCATGCTGGCCGACCTTTCCTACTACGGAGAGCCGGAGGAGCTTAGGTCGGAGTTCGAGGCCCAGAAGAAGCAGAGGCCGTCCAGCCTGGACAAGGTGGACACCCTGGAGATGAGCGTGTCCCGCATCTCCGACCGCTACAGCAAGGGCGCCGCGGTAGGCTCGAAGGTCGTCAAGACCAAGCAGGTCAAGCGCAAGCAGAAGGCGCCGACGGTCATCCAGAACGACGAGTTCGAGCTCCCGGCGGAGTTCCTCGCCGAGCTCAAGGACGTGAAGGACGGACAGCCCCTCATGCTGGTGGGCGACCACGACTCCTACGTCCTTTCCGTGACCGTGATGGACCCCGCCGCCAAGCTGGCGTCCGCGTCCTTCGTCATCCCCGACAAGCCGGGGGCCATCAACCGCGTGGTGGATATGCTGGCCAAGCACGGCGCGAACGTCGTCTCATTGTACACCGAGGTCCTGGTGTACTACGAGTCCATGACATTGGACATCGTGGTCGACGTCAGCAAGTGCGACCTCCCCCTGCCGGACCTGCGCACCGCCCTGGAGGGGGTGCTGTCGCAGCAGAAGGGCCGGTACTGGGTGGAGAGCATGGAGCCCATCGGGCTGTGAGCCGGCACGCTTCTCGCCACCCCGAGCAAAAGCCCAGCCTAGAAATAGCGCCGCGGACATTATATTCCAAGCGTCATAGGGGCCTGAGGCCCTGACGGGAGGAGTCCCTTGCAACCGGAACACCAACCCACCGCCAACTCGGACCACAGGATCCCCAACGAGGACGTTTTCGCCCTGGCCATCGAGGGCGCCCAGACCGTTCTGGGCCTGGCCGACGGAGCGCTGAGGGAGGCGCTGGCCAAATACGGAGAGGACCGGGCGGTGGAGTATCCGGAAACGGCCTACGAGCTCCCGGCCATATATGGCTGGGACGGGAGGGAGGCCAAGAGGACCGGCCAGCTGGCGGACGTCCTTTCGGACTACAGGACCAGGATCGGGACCGAGCCCACCGCCGCCAACGCTTTGATCGCCGGCGAGGCTTGCATGATCGCGGCCGAGATCGTCGAGGTGCTCAAATACGTCGACAACCCCCGGCCGTACGAGAGGACCCCCTTCACCGGGTTCATCCCCGACAAGGTCATCAGGGAGCTGGGGGTGCCGTTAGTGGACGACACCATACCGGGGGCCGCCGTGCTGGCGGGGAAGGCCTCGGACCCCCGGAAGCTCGTGGGGATCATCCGGGACCTGCAGTCCAAGGGCATCCTCATCATCGCTTCGGGGGACGTTATCGAGCAGCTCAGGACGGAAGGCGTCCAGATGGGGCTGGGAGTGATGCTGTACCCGGTGGGCGTGGGGACGCAGATCGTGCACGCCCTCAACTTCGCCATCCGCGCGGCCCTGTCCTTCGGCGCCATATCAAGGGGCGACCGGGAGAACCTGGCGGCGTACCTGGCAAAGCGCCCGAAGGTGTTCGTGCTGGCGTTCGGTCCGCTGGACCCGGTGCTGGCGGCGTCGGGATTGGCAGCACTTCTGAACGGGGCGCCGGTCATCACCGACCAGAATGTGGAGGGCATCCCGGACAAGCTGGTCCCGGTGAGGGACCTCGACGCCATGGTGCAGACCGCGCTGGAAGCTCGCGACATACGCGTCAAGCTCGCGGCGGTCGACATCCCGGTGGCGTACGGCCCGGCCTTCGAGGGCGAGACGGTCCGCAGGCCGGACACCTACCTCGAAGCGGGGGGTGCGTCCAAGACGGTGGCGTTCGAACTCCTCCGGCAGAAGGCGGAGGACGAGATCGAGGACGGCAAGATCGCCGTCATCGGGAAGGACGTGGACGAGATGCCTGAGGGCAGCTCCACCCCCCTGGCGATCGTCGTGGACGTATACGGCAAGAAGATGCAGGAGGACTTCGAGTCGGTGCTGGAACGCCGCATCCACCTGTTCGCCAACTACGCCGAGGGGTTGTGGCACACCGGCCAGAGGAACATCATCTGGGTCCGCATGAGCAAGAGTTCGGTCGCTCAGGGGCTTCGGCTCAAGCACCTCGGGGACATCCTCATCGCCAAGCTCAAGGAGGAGTTCGGCAACATCGTGAGCAGGGTGCAGGTCACCATCATCACGGACCAGAACGAGATTAACAAGCGGCTGCCTGCCGCGCACGAGGCGTATGCGCAGCGCGACTCCCGCATGGCCGGTCTGACCGACGAAAGCGTGGAGGACTTTTACTCGTGCAGCCTCTGTGTACCCGCGGGCGAGGATGTCATGCTGGGAGACGGCTCGTTCCTGCCCATGGAGAGACTGATCGAGAATATTGCTGACTATGGGCCGCAACCGGTGTTGACCTTCGCAACGAACCACATGATCGCCCGCCCCACAGGGGAACTCTTCATCAACCCTCCGCCAAAGGAGCTGGTGAAGATTACCTTGGGCAATTGGAACGACCTGACCCTGACCGCCAATCACAAGGTGCTGGTCGATTCAATCGAAGGGCTGAAATGGGTCAGGGCAGGTGATCTCCGAGAAAGAGACGTCGTCGTGGACGCGATGCCTCATCACGTGGAGGAACCTACAGGATCGCTGTCGATTATCGACTACCTGCCGGACGACTATCGCGTCTCGGATGACGAATTCTATGTTGAACTGATGTCCTGGTTGGGCTCCAGGATGGGGCTCAAGGAGGCCGCAGAGAAGAGTGGAATCCCCTTCCAAAGACTATACTATGTCTTCTATCGGAATCAACCCACTCACCAGCGACTGACGATTGGTGAGCTCAAGAGACTGGTTCCTGCAATCGGTTTGAACTGGGATGCAATTAAAGAACGAATATGGGTGTTCCAGAGCAACGCGATGCTGAGCCGGACGAAGCTCGATGCGGACATCATGTATGCAGCGGGGCTAATCGCTTCCGACGGTTGCGTCTTTTGGCATGGAGAGAACGGGCGTAGCGGTGTGACCGTTCAATTCACGAATTCAGAGTTTGCCCTTACTCAACGGTTCGCAACGATTATAGAGGGGCTTTTCGGCCGTCCACCTCGTGAGAACCCCTTCCAGCCCAGTACCTGTCGGTCCCAGACACTGAGGATCGATCCGTTCAAACCGCTGATTGTTTCCTATGTCCATAACACACTGTTCGGCCGGTTATTGAACGGCCTGGGTATTGGGCTTCAAAAGAGGCAGCATAAGTGGAAAGGATACATCATCTCAAAACTTCCTGATGAGCTCGTAGCAGCGTTCCTGAGCGGCCTTTTCGATGGCGATGGGCATGTTGTTTTAGCCAGCAAACGCTTCGGATTCGCTACCCGTTCCCGCTTAGAGGCACGTCACATTCACCTACTATTGAGGAGGTTCGGGATTGCGACAAGGATCTGTAGGGGGAAACGTGGCTATCAGGTGATGTGCAGTAGTGATGGCGATGCAATCCTATTCAGGGAGTTAATCGGGTCCAGTCATCCTGAAAAGAGGGAAAAGCTCAATGCAATAGCGCGACGAAGCGACCCAAACCATGTTGTCCGATCTGACACCGTAACCATGGCTTGTGGGCCAATGCTGGTCGACTTGCTCAATCGCTATGGCATTTTCACAAGTTATCTTCCGGTGGACTACAAATCCTTAATGGCGTGGAAGAAAGGACTCTGCCGGCCGAGCAAGGGAAAGCTCCTGATGGTCCTGGACGCCATTAATGATAGGGTGCCCAGCGACGATCAGGATTACGTAGCCCTTCGGGCTTGGGCTAATTCAGACGTCAGATTCCAGAAGATCCGCTCCGTCGAGCGCATCCCCTGCGAAACGGACCGGCTCTTCAACTTCAGCGTTGACGAGACTCACAATTACACTATCAATGGCATCGTGGTAAAGAACTGTCAGTCCTTCGCGCCTGATCACGTCTGCATCATTGCTCCAGAGCGCCTTGGTCTGTGCGGGGCCATCAACTGGCTCGACGCCAAGGCGGCCAAGGAGATCGACCCCAACGGGCCGAACCAGCCGGTAGTAAAAGGCGAGTGCTTGGACGCCGTCAAGGGACGAGAAGGGCGCCAACGAAGCGGTCTTCGAGGCCTCGCACCACAAGATCGAAAAGGTCAACATCTACACCATGATGGACGATCCCATGACCTCGTGCGGCTGCTTCGAGGTCATCGTGGGAATGACCGCGGACATGCAGGGCGTGGTAGTTGTCAATCGCGAATATCCGGGGATGACCCCGATAGGCATGAAGTTCTCCTCCCTGGCCGGCTCGGTGGGCGGGGGGAAGCAGACGCCCGGATTTATCGGCATAGGCAGAAAATATTTAACGAGCAAGAAGTTCATCCCTGCTGACGGCGGGTTCCTGCGCATCGCTTGGATGCCCAAAGAGCTTAAGGAGTCGATGCGTGAATCACTACAGGCACGGGCTGAGGAGCTGGGGCAGCCAGACTTCCTGGACAAGATCGCCGACGAGACGGTCACCACCGAGGCCGACGGCCTGACCGAGTGGATGGCCAAAGTGGACCATCCGGCTCTGAAGCTGCCGCCGCTGCTGTCGTGAGAGTGGTCAGTTCATGGTCGAAGTACCGGTCCCCAAGGAAAAGTGGTCAGGAAAGGTAGGCGTCGAGACTCTGGGAGCATCGTCCTCCGAGGGCGGGAGCAGAAGCCCCCTGACCATTGGCGGCGAGGCGGGCATGCCCTTCCTGTCGTACGAGGGATTGGGGCACCGGCAGCTCATCGCCGGCGAGGTCGTCGACACTGCTGACGGCCTCATAGACCTCGCGGTTAAGCCGTTCGGCGGCGCGATTGGCGATCCGGCGGCCTGGGCCAAGAAGTGGGTCGAGGAGTTCCACGCCGACATCGTCTGCCTGAAGCTGCAGTCCACCAACCCCGAGGGGAAGAACGCCTCGCCGGAGGAGGCGGCGGAAACGGTAAAGAAGGTGCTCTCCGCCGTGAGCGTTCCGGTCATCGTGTACGGCTGCGGCAGCGAGGAGAAGGACGCCAAGACCATGGAAGCGGTGAGCAATGCCGCCCCCAAGGAACGGCTGCTGCTCGGCAACGCCGAGGAGAACGCCTACAAGAGCATCTCCGCCGCGGCCATGGCCAACCGCCATGGCATCGTGGCCTTCTCGAACCTCGACATAAACCTGGCGAAGCAGATGAACATCCTGCTCACGGACTTCGGGGTAAAGCTCGACAACGTGGTCATGGACCCCTTGATGGCCGGCCTGGGGATGGGGTTGGAGTACTCCTATTCCGTCAACGAGCGCATCCGCATCGCCGCGCTGATGGGCGACCGCATGCTGCAGATGCCCATGCTGTGCGACATTACCTCCTCGTGGGAAGCGAGGGAAGCGACGGAGGAGGACGCGAAGTGGGGCGACGCCGAGGAGCGGGGGACGTGGTGGGAAGCGACCACCGGCCTCGCGGCACTGGTCTCCGGGGCGGATATTCTCGTCGTGAGAAGCCCTAAGGCCGCGGCGATACTTCAGGACGCCATCACCGACCTCAGGGGAGGGAAGTGAATGCCGACCGCCATCGAGATCTTCAAGTTCCTGCCGAAGACCAACTGCGGGAAGTGCGGCTTCCCCACGTGCCTGGCGTTCGCCATGCAGCTCGCCAACCAGAAGGTGAAGCTGGCTGACTGCCCCTACGTGTCCGATGAGGCCAAGGCCAAGCTGGAAGCCTCCTCCGCGCCGCCCATCCGGCTCATCACCATCGGGGCAGGAGAGAACAAGGTCGAGCTGGGCGAGGAGACCGAGCTGTACCGCCACGAGAAGAAGTTCTTCCACCCCACCCGCTACGCCGTGGTCATATCCGACGCGGCGTCCGGGGAAGAGATCGCCAAGAAGCTCGGGCGCGTGGCCGCGCTGAAGTTCGAGAGGGTCGGGCAGGTGCTCCGCATGGACATGGTGGGGGTGAGGAACGATTCCGGGGATGCTTTCAAGTTCGCTTCCGCCGTGAAGGGGGTCGCGTCCTCCACCGACCTGCCGCTGGTGCTGATGTCCGATTCGCCGGACGCCATGAAGGCCGCCGTTGCCGCGGTGAAGGAGAGGAAGCCGCTGCTGTATGCTGCCTCGTCATCGAGCCTCGACGCCATGGCCTCCGTGGCCAAGGAGGCGAAGTGCCCCCTGGCGATCAGGGACAAGGACCTGAATATGCTCGCTTCCCTGGTGGAGAAGGCCAAGGCCGCCGGGGTCGAGGACATGATGCTCGACCTGGAGCCGGAAAGCCTGCAGCAGCTTCTGGAGAAGAACACCATCGTGCGCAAGAACGCGGTGAAGAAGACCTTCCGCGGGCTCGGATATCCGATAGTCACCAATGCCACCGGCGACCGGAAAGCGCTGCTCAGGGCGCTGGTGTCCACGATGAAGTACGGCGGCGTGGTGCTGCTGGACGACCTCGACCCGGCGCACGCCATCCCCCTGTTCGTGCTGCGGCAGAACATCTACACCGATCCGCAGGTGCCCATCCAGGTCAAGGCGGGGCTCTATCCCATCGGCGATCCCAGGGAGAACGCGCCGATAATATTCACCACCAACTTCTCCCTGACCTACTTCACCGTGGCCGCGGACATCGAGAAGAGCAAGGTGCCCGCGTGGCTGCTGGTGGTGGATACCGAGGGGCTGTCGGTGCTGACGGCGTTCTCGGCCGGCAAGCTCACCACCGATACTGTGGCGGAGGCGCTCGCGGAGACCGGGGCGAGGGACCGGAACAAGAGGGGCATCCTGATCATCCCGGGGATGGTGTCCCGCATGTCCGGGAAGCTGGGGGAGGCCACCGGAATGAAGGTGGTAGTGGGGCCGAAGGAATCCTCCGGCATCCCCAAGCTGCTCAAGTCCCTGTGATGCGGGACCGTCGTTCGGGGGCCGCAGCGGACCTGACGTGAACAGGCCCTGCCGGACCGCTCAGCTTCCATGGTGCCGAACGCAATGCATAGGTCTGCTGGATTTGCTGCGACGAACAGGCGTCTCCGACTTGCTCGGCCCCCTCAGGTCCTTTTGAGCCTCGAGAACCTGTCCCGCATGCTGTAGATCAACCCGCGCTCGGTGCGCTCCCGGGAGAACGACAGCATGCCCAGGACGACGAAGGCGACGAAGAAGCCGAGGCCCAGCGCCACCCCTCCCGCGGTATCGAACAATATGAGGGAGTACGAGGAGCCCGTATCGACGCCCAACGCATAGCTGGTCCCCTGCGCCAGTATCACCGGGTTGCCGTAGATGAGCAGCTTGTACCCCCATGGCATGTATGCGGTGTAATTGTTCGGCCCCGCCTCCGGATTGACGTCCAGCGCGGCGTTGACGCCCAGGGACATGGAGACCGAGGATATGGAGGTCATGGCCAGGAACAGCACCACCGCCAGGGCGATCACGGCCCCCTTCTTGCTGGTAAGGGTCGAGAGCGCCAGCCCCAGGGAGGCGAAGACCAGCATGCCCAGCATGGGGAACAGCATCGAAGCGGCCAGGCTGCCGATGTCCAGCATGGGCACGTCCATGAACGAGAACACGATGAGGTAGGCAGCCAGGGATATGCCCATGGCCGCCAGCACCAGCACCGTCAGCACCAGGAGCTTGCTCAGATAGAACAGGGGCTTGCGCACCTTGAACGTCAGGATGTACTTGCTCATCCCGCTGTCCTTCTCCACGCTCATGGCCATGGCAGCGACGGCCGAGAACAATGCCATGAGTATGGTGCCGATGGAGATCCAGTAGCTTATCAGCGCCGTCTTCTGGTTCTCCTCCATTATCGCCTGCGTGATCACGCTGCTCCCGCGAGTCTGGCTCCAAACATAGGAGGTCGAGGTGGTGAGGGCGATGATGAACGATATTATGGCCAGCAGTACCAGGAGGACCACGAACAGCGAGTCGGTGGTCAGCAGCTTCGCGTCCTTGCGCAGATGGGTGCTGAACTCGCTCATGCCTTGGCCTCCTGCAGATAGATCTCGGCGTACATGTCCTCCGCCTTCCTCTGGGCGGTGCGGTACTCCATGACGCGGCCGCCGGCGTTCACCGCCGCGGCCACGATGTCGGGGACCTCGTCCCTCGCCACTTCCTTGGTAATTATCATTCCGTCCGGGGATACCGTCCCCTGCCCCCACCGCGCCAGGGCGTCCACCACTCCGGCGTTCGGGGAGGCCAATACGAGCTGCATGGTCATCCGCTCCTCCGAGGGACCGAAGCCTTCCTTCTTGAGGATCCTGCCTGATTTGATGAACAGTATGGAATCGCACAGCTGGTTGATCTCGTTGAGCTCGTGGGAGGACAGCAGCATGGCCATGCCCTTCGACTTCAGGCCCTTCAGCAGTCCGCGGAGCTCGATCATCATCCCCGGATCCAGGCCGGAGAAGGGTTCGTCCATGAGCAGCACGGTGGGCTGGTGCACCACCGCCCGCGCGATGGCCAGGCGCTGCTTCATCCCCTTGGAGTACGAGGACACGGGATCATCGCCGCGGCCCTTCAGCCCGAACTCGTCGATGAGCTTCCTGCTGGTCCCTTCCGGATCGGGGACGTTGTTGAGCCGGGCGATGTATAGGACATTGTAGTAGGCCGAGAGGTCCTCCAGGAAGGTGGGCCTTTCCGGCACGTACCCGAGGGCGGTCCGCGGGTCCAGGCCGTTCATGTCAATGGAGCCGCCCGACTTGGGTTCGATGCCCATGATGAGCTTGAGCATGGTGCTCTTGCCCGCCCCGTTCGGCCCCACCAGGCCGCAGATCTCTCCCCGGCGGACCTCGAAGGACGCTTTGTCAAGAGCGTGGATGTTCCCTCGGGTGAACATGTTGCCATAGGTCTTGGACAGCTCCCGGCCGGAGAGCACGGTCTCAGTACTGGTGGAGGACATATGTCACCTCCCCCTGGCCATCATGATATAGCGAAGTGTAGAATCCGAAGATGAACCTACCAGAACCGGTCGTCAGGATCGCGTCCAGAGTGAGGGAGCTGCGGTACGCCGAGGGGAGGGCGATACTGATCGTAGTGGTCTCGCCGGGGCGCAGGTCCAGGGTTTGGTTGAAAAATGACGACGCGTTCACGGGGCCGCCGGTTGGCATGAAAGCAGAGAGATAGCCCTCCACGGGAGAGGAGCTGCTGGGCAGAGTCAGGTTCATGATGAGGTTGGTGCGCTGCCCCTCGGTCGTGAAATTATAGTCCACGTCCAGCCCACCATAGTAGAAGAGGGAGCTGTGGTCGAGGAAGAACTTGACGGTCCGATCGTACGAATAGTAGTAATTATTGCCCGGGTACAGCAGGTAATAGCCGGCGGTGGCCTGCCCCCAGACATGGCCCGCATAGTTGCTGTCATATGCCCAGACGGTCCCGTTCCACGACATCGAAAGGGATTCCCCCGACGAGCTGAACTGAGGTATGGGGAGGTTGACGCTGTTGTGGTTCCTCCAAGAGTACATGTCGTTCAGCACGTCGGGGTCGTCGATGATGGAGTAGGGGTCCATGTCATCGGGGATGCGGACGATGGACACCACCTCGCCAAAGTAAGAGCCGTAGTTGGGGTCGCCAGCACCGCCGCCGATGGTGAAGTCCACTCCCTGGCTGAGGGGGCGGAGCTTGAACGTGACGTTCTCCCCCAGGGAATAGCTCTCCTTGTCCGCGCTCACCGCCACATAGGCTATGCGGGAGCCCTGCACGGAGCTGACGATGATCGACGACACCACCGCGGTCATGACCAGCAGCAACGCCACCAGGGCTGCCAGATATTTCTTTTTTAACTTCACGAACTTCCCACCAGGCCTCTACTTCCCGGACCATCGAGGGAGTGTGACCATTTATAATTTGCTTTCAATACAGAGAATCGAAGAAATACCACAAACCGGAGATCAGCGGAGGCCGTCGGCGAACTCCCTCACCGCGATGAACAGCGCGCTGTCCTGGGGCAGCGAGGCCAGGGGCGCGCCGGAGATGGCGAGCTCCTCGATGGCTCGGTCGAACGGCAGCACCACCGTCCTGTCGAAGCCGGACGGTACCAGCTCCTTCGATGGCTCCGGCAGCTCCCCGGACGATCGGTTGATGAGAAGAACTGACGACCTCACGTCGATCTCCATGGCCCTGGCGAGATCGAGGATGCGCTCCGCCGTTCTCAGCCCCACGGCAGTGGCGTCGGAGACCACGATGAGAACGTCCATCTTCTGGCAGGTGCGCCTGGACAGGTGCTCCATCCCCGCCTCGTTGTCGATGATGACGTACGGATATCGATCCATGACGTCGTCGAGGAAGGTCCGCAGCAGGTTGTTGATGTAGCAGTAGCAGCCCCTTCCTTCCTGCCTCCCCATGGTCACCAGGTCGAAGTCCTTCCCCTCCACCATGGCCAGGCGGAGCTGGTACAGCACGGCGTCCTGCTTCGATCCGCCGGCGGAGATCTCCTCGGCCCTCTTCAGCAGGTCCTCGCGCAGATCGCCGATGGTCCTCTCCGCCTTCACGCCCAGCTTCTCGCCGAGATTGGAGTTAGGATCGGCGTCGACGGCCAGGACCACTTTCCCGGACCTCTCCGCCAAAGCGCGGACCAATATGGCGGAGATGGTGGATTTGCCCACGCCTCCCTTGCCGGCCACCGCCGCCACGAACGCCATGCTCACTCCAGGGAGTACTTGGACCTCAGCGCCTCGGACACGCCGTTCAGCAGGTCCATGACCTTGCCGCTGGTCGCCTCGTCCAGACCGCCCAGGCCGCACTGCGGCGTCAGGATGGAGTTCTTCAATATCAGCTCACGGTCGACACCCTTGTCCCCGAGGGAGCGGAACAGCTTCTCCAGCCTCTCCACGAGCGAGGGGACGGTCTCTCCGGCCACGGTCTCCTCGTTGTTCGGGATGGCGCCCCAGGACAGGCAGCCCCCCCTCTTCAGGAAGCGCTCCACCTCCTCGGGGTACAGGACCATGGTGTGGCCGTAGTCATAGGCATCGAAGGACAGCAGGTCCGCGTCGGTGCTCATCACCAAAGGCCAATCGGTGTTGGCGCAGCAGTGGATGCCTTTGGCCCCTTCCAGTCCGGAGAGCGTGTCGTTGATGTAGCTGACCACGTCGGCGGGGGGCACGCTGGCGAAGGGGGTGCCGATGAGGCTGAGGTACGGCTCGTCCAGGAAGATGGCGGTCTGGGGGAACTTCTTCCTCAGCTCTCCCTCCTGCCACCTCGCCATGAGGTTGAGGTTCTTGCGCACGATCTCGAAGTACGCCTCGTCGTAGATGATGGATTTGGCGTTCCGGTCGACCACCTGGAGGCCCAGGGAGATGGGTCCGGTGACCTGCCCCTTCAGCGCCTTCGTCGTCGCCGGCAGCTCGCGGGACATCAGTTCGTGGAACCCGGCGAAGCTCTCCTTGGGGAGGGCGAAGGAAGCGACGTCCTCCGTCACTATCCGGGTGTATATGTCCTCCGGGTCGTAGCTGTCCAGGTCCACGGTGAGCTTCTTCTTTTCCTCATCCACCCTGGTGCCAGGCAGGTAGCAGGCGAACTGGTTGTACATGTTCTCCCGGAAGCCCCGGCAGGGCAACTGGGGCCAGAAAGGCATGGTCTTGAGCTTTTCCAGGACGAGGTCGACCGCCTTCACGGGGTCGGTGTGCGGTAACGAGCCGATGCAGCTGGGTGCGCAGTTCCAGTCCACGAGCGCTCAAGAGACTCGGTCGTAATAAAGGTTGCCGATTCTACGGACACCGCCATCATCTCGGATCATATGGGGGCCGTGCTCAGGCAAAGTGGACAAAGATTACAATAAATAAATATCATAATAGCAACAAAGTTAATATAGTGACTTGAAATATGATGAAATATTATGATAAATGAATATCACTATCTTGCAACATTCAAGCCTAAGGGATATCCAGTAAGGCACAGGCACAAAGATCCCTTCGATCCCGAGATCATGGTCACTCCCGAATTCATCTCACGGGTCCGGAAGATCAGGGAAATGGACCAGGAGTTCGAGCGGTTCTTCCTTAGCGCGGATGATTATTTTGACCTGGTCACCAGTGCCTATGCATCGAACATCCATTGGTCTACCAAACTGGAAGGGAACCCTCTTTCCGAAGGAGAGGTCAGGAGAGTAACTTTGGCCACTCTGTCCGGCCATATCCAAGAGCGTGCGCCCGGACCCGTTCAAGAGATCATCAACTACTTGGTCCATCTGTTCGATCCCGAGCCATATGGATTGCCTTGGACCCATGATTCGATATGTTCTCTGAACAGATACCTTTTAGAAGGCACAGGGAACAATTCGAAGATAGGGGCCTATCGCAATAAGTTTGCCATCGTAGGCGACACTACGACGGGGGAAGAGCATTTCATCCCTGCCCCTCCAGAGCACATACGGGCCGAAATGTCCTCCCTCCTGGAATGGACGAAGGAAAAAGCATTGGCGTACGAACCGATCGCCGCGGCCACGGTCATGTTCCATGAGTTTGAGAGCATCCATCCCTTCGAAGATGGGAATGGAAGGACCGGACGATGCCTTTTCCATCTATATCTGCAAGACAGAGCGCTAAAGAACTCCCATCTGTGCAAAATAGATAGAATGATGGTCGAAGACCAAGAGCTGTACTACGATCTGCTGGGCTATGCGGATGAAAGCGGCTCCTACAAAGAACTGAACGACTTCGTCTCCATCGCTGTGCTTAAGGGCTACGAGGAGGCTTACTCGACACTGTCCAAGAAGGACCTCTTGGGAGCAGACATCGATGAACAATCCCGGAGGATATTGATCAAGGCGCGAGCGCACAAGGACACCTTCTCCGTGGCCCAAGCGAGGGATTGGATAGGCACTACAAGTGAGCAGACGATACGCAAACGCCTCTCCGAACTGGTAGAGCGGGGCGCCCTGGAATCCTTTGGCAAGACCCGGTCTTTGAGGTACCGCATCAAAGACCCGCTAGCGGAGTTCAAGGGGTTGCTGAAGGGCAGGAAAATGCAATGACAAGACGGTATGCTGCGTGCTCTGAAGATCCGGCCCATCACTTGATAAAAAGAGTGTTTGATCACTTCGACCCCTCGGCCCTCGCTGCACGAAGAGGGCCGGCATCCTCGTTGCCAGCGTAGTGAGTTCCGTGTATGGTGGGGGACCCGTCAGATGATGCCTCACATATCACGTCAAGGAACGTCAGCCCGTACTCGACTTCTAACACCACTTTCTTCGGCAGAGGGGCACCGCATTTGAACGATTCCTCCAATCCCTCGTCCACGCTCTCCAAGACCCTATGGGGATCTTCCCAACCCCGATGAGCTCGACGACCTTCACGTCCCGGGCCCCAATCCTCTTAATCGCCGCCTGCCGACGTTCCTCTGACCCTCCTTCGCAAGTGTCCTGCGACAGCTTCGGCATTGTCTCCGGGGACTGGAGACTGGGTCACCTTAAGTCGGTGCGGACTACAACGACATTAACTCAGCCAATGCCTCACGCCCTCATCCGCTCCCTGACCCGGGGGAACCGCTCCAGGTCGGTGTGCGGCAGGAACAGCGCGGAGGAGTACTGGTCGAAGAAGGCCGATGACGAGGACAGGTCCAGGTACGTCATCCGATCATAGATGGAGCGGGCCTCCGCCCTCCTGTCCTCGGACAGCAGGCACAGCTCCGCCCCGCCCAGCGAGGCGTTGCCGAGGAACTCGAACTTCTCCTTCGGCACGTCCGGGAGCAGCCCGATGGCCTGGGCGTTGGGGACGTTGATGTAGTTGCCGAACCCGCCGGCGATATACAGGCGCTCGACGTCGTCAAAGCTCTTGCCCACGCTCTGCAGCAGCACCGAGCAGCCGGCGTAGATGGCCGCCTTGGTCCTGATGACATTGGAGATATCGTCGTCGGTGACGAAGATGTCCTTCTTCCCCCCCTGCCCGGGATGGACCACGAACTCCATCCCCCGGCCGGACGAGCGTACCCGCTCCGAACCGGATGCGGCGATGCGGCCCTTCTTGTCCACGAAGCCGGCCAGGAACATCTGCGCTATGAGGTCGATGAGGCCGGAGCCGCATATGCCGGCCGGGGGGGTCTTGCGGATAGTGGTGATGTCGATGTCGTAATCCTTGATGGACACCGAGTCGATCGCCCCGGTCATGGCCCTCATGCCGCAGGAGACCTCCCCGCCCTCGAAGGCCGGTCCGGCGGAGGTGGAGCAGCACACCATCCAATCCCGGTCGCCCAAGACCACTTCCCCGTTGGTGCCGACGTCGATGAGCATTGCCAGCTCGTCCTTGGCGTGGAGACCGGACAGCAGCACGTCGGCGGTGATGTCCCCGCCGACATAGGAGGCTCGGCCGGGAACGCAATACACCGGGGCCTCGGGGTGCACCCTCAGCCCGACCTCCTGCGCCCTCGTGATCGGTGGGATGCCGGCGGTGGGGATGTACGGCTCGTACCGGATGTTCTTGGGATCGAGGCCCAGGAACAGGTGCGTCATGACGGTGTTGCCGCCCACGCTCACGGCTACGATGTCGTCGCCGCAGATGCCGGAGTGATATCTACGCTTCTCGTCCCTTTCCTCGCACAGCTGCCCGACGAGGCCGTTGATGGTATCGAGGACGAGCTCGGTCAGGCGGCCGGCGCCCTTCTCCTCGGCGAAGGCTATGCGGGACAGCACGTCCTCGCCCGCGACGATCTGCCGGTTGTAATCGGAGGACTGCGCGACGGGGTCCCCGGTGGAAAGGTCCACCAGCTCGGCTACGACCGTGGTCGTTCCGATGTCCACGGCGATGCCGTACTCCTTGGGACTTTGAGCGGCGCTGCGAACGTCCATGAGCCTCCGGCCGCGGTCAGTGCGCCCGATGAGCGCGCTCACGCGCCATCCGCTGTCCCGGAGCGTCCTGGGCAGCCGCTTGAGGAGGGGCAGGGGCACCTCCAGGTCCGGCACCCCCAGGGCGTTCAGGAACCGCTCCAGGTCGGCGGTGCTGTCGTCGAGGCTCGGCGCCGGCATGTCCGCCATCCTGCGCTCCGCGAGGGGGGACAGCTTGCCGGCCTCTTCCTTCCGGTACGTGGTCATGATCTGCTGCTCACGGACCTGGGAGCCCTCCGGCACGAACACCGTCAGGTCGCCCTTCACCTCGGTGAGGCAGGCCAGCCGGTAGCCCAGCCCGACCTCCTCATCGGACAGGTTCCCCTTTCCCGTCATCGCGGTGGGCCCGTCCACGATGACCACGCACTTGCCGCAGGTCCCCTTGCCCCCGCACACGCTGTTCACCGGCACGCCCGCAGCCACCGCGGCGTCGAGCACTGTCGCTCCGTCATCGACCTCGACGGAGGTGCTGCCGGGGAAGAACGAGACCCTGCGCTTCACGCGGAGAAAAGACCCTATTCAAGCTATATTTCTTCCGCCGGTCCCGGCCGCGCCCACCCATTCTCCGCCAGGTCCAAATCCGGCCCATAGTGCTACAATCATGACATGCTGTGAAACGTCTTCTCCGCGATGTCCGCTTCAGCATCAGAGGAGCCTTGGCCGACGATAATCATATTCGCCTCGGCTTGCCGGAGGGAGCACTAGGCTGCCGCTGCCGCAGAATCGCGAGCCTGCGATAGTCGATCTCTGCATGTTTCATCGCTTCGTCTCCCAGTTGATTGCCCCGGGCGGTAGCTGCCCACGTCCGACACTTCCTGTTGAATCGACCGCACTTGCGGATGGGGCGCACCATTAAGGCCTTGCTTCCGAACGGCGGCGACATGAACCTGGATTCCTTGAGCGCTCGCTCGTTCTCGTAGTTATGCAACTTTCCGACATACAGTCTGCCGCCTTGTCCAACGTCAGCTTGATGTTGGCCATACCACATCTCTGCTCTCTTTTTTTACACCTTATGATGTGCCTGCCGCCTCTTAACCACTCATCCTTCACTATGTGACCATTCGTTCTTGGAATCTCACTGAGCAAGGAGTGAAGGTAGAACTCCTCCCTCATCGGATATTTGTCCTTCACCTTCGAAGCCAGCACACTAGATCCGAGAAACGGCTACCAAGATACATTCCCAACACGGCCTTGAACATCATCGGATAAGACGTCAGGTGGGGCGCGGCCCATCCTCAGTTCATCAGGCGGGAGCGCTCCAACAGTTGACCTGCGACGACTGTTCCTCTGTCAACTCTTCGGACTCGGAGTTAAGCCCTGGTAGGCCAGCCCACAGACCGATAATTATTATTCATGTGAATGCATAACCAGTTCATATCACTCAAATAAAAATAATATGAACGTTTTCGTGGATGTGAATACCATTTGACTAGCGGGAAATTTCGTGCGTTCGTGAGTTCGGCTCAAAAGGAATTGGAGGATGAGCGCCTAATCATCAACAACCTCATAATCTCTGATCAATTCTTAGCTTCTCAAATATCGCCAGTACTGTATGAGCTACAACCCGCCTCTCCGGAAAGAGCGATCGATGGATGCTTAAAAACAATCCACAGTTGTCCAATTTACCTGTTGATAGTAGGAAGTGAATACGGGAATAAAATCAAAGAACTTGGCGATATCTCCGTGACCCATGCTGAGTATCGTCATGCAAAGGATGCTGGAGCATCCTGTCTCGTTTTTATTAAAGGGGATAGCCGATTTAAAAGAGATGAAGCTACAGAGGCTTTTCTAAAGGAAATTACGGATGACGGTTTGAAATATAAGCGCTTTGGGAACATCGTTGAACTCCAGAAAGAGGTTCGTGCTGCCCTCGTCGGGCTACTTGATGAAAAGTATGACATATTGTCAACGAGCGATGAGGACATCATTGCGGAACAAACCATCGAAGCGACCTCAACGTTTGAGTCGCAAACTCTGACCAGCCTTTCCTGGGATGACTTGGATCACGGCATAGCACGAAGATTGTTTGAATCAACAAAGGAGAGTGGGGAACCTCTACAGGCCGACGATCTTGTCAAAGAGGCCATAGTTCGTGGCTTGATCTATCGCAACTTTAGCGATGGCGGGCACTATGCCACTGCTACCGGCGTACTGATGTTGGCGCGTAATCCCTCAACGGCATTTCCTCAGGTTCGAATAATGGCAGATGCTTACCGCTCTACGGTCCAAGACAGAGAGCCCAGAGATCAAGAGGATATATGGGGGCCTTTGCCAGAGATGATTGAAAAGGCAATGTCTTTTGTGGATCGCAATACCCGACATCCGATGAGGGTTATGGGACTGAACCGAGTGAGGATCGACGAATACCCGAAAGAGGCATTGAGAGAGGCTCTGGTAAATGCAGTAGCCCACAGACAATATGAAGATCGAGGTAGGAAAATAATATTGGAGGTTTTTTCAGATAGGGTGGTAATATCTAGCCCCGGTCTTCCTCCATCGCCGATAACACTAGCAAAGCTACGGAGTGGCAATTATCGACCATGCTCACGGAATCCTCTTATTGCCCAGTGCCTGTCCCATTTCCAGAAGATTGAGGAAAGAGGCAGTGGCTTCATGAGAATGCGTGAACTGATGTTTCAACATGGATTGAATAACCCCGCGATAAGCATAGAGGATGGTTA
This sequence comes from Methanomassiliicoccus luminyensis B10, assembly GCF_000308215.1. Classification (NCBI taxonomy): domain Archaea; kingdom Methanobacteriati; phylum Thermoplasmatota; class Thermoplasmata; order Methanomassiliicoccales; family Methanomassiliicoccaceae; genus Methanomassiliicoccus; species Methanomassiliicoccus luminyensis. Next base: position 83,324 of record NZ_CAJE01000003.1, on the reverse strand, counting down.
TTTTCAAGTTACTCTTCGAGGCCCTGGAGAGAACATCGACCAGATACGCGTGCCTGAGAGCCGACTTCTTGTGACCCCGGCAATAGAGGCGACGTTGAATGAGAGACAACTTGCTGCCTTAAAAGAGGTATTGACCTCAGGATCGGTGGCAAGCGGATGGTTAGTTAAAAAATTCAATGTTGCATATGATACAGCTAATCGGGACCTAAAAGGATTGGCGGGACATGGAATTTTAATCCGGGAAGGCAAGGGAAGATCTGTTAAATACATAATGAATCCGAAAAGGACTTGAAAAAATCTTCCGATAATCTCACGATGCTTTTTTATAATCTTCTTGTTTTATAAAAACAACAATTATTTTTTATTATTTTATTTTATTAACTGGGCTCGCATTCAAAATATGAAATATCTGAACTGAATTAGGGTAGATTTTCCACTAGGCGCATATTCTTCATATTCAAGGTGCTACATGCCTGATCCAAGAAAGTGCCATATGAACTACTCATCTACCACGGCCTTGAACATCCCGGGTAATGCGACAGGTAGGATGCGATCCGTCCGATATCGATCTGGTGCGAATACTCCAAAGGTGGACCAACGACGCATCTTTCCGAGGCCCCATCTACTGAGCGACAAGTCCAGCGCGAAATACCAGGGGTCTGAGCCTCTCATCTGCAACCCCTCCGCTATCATTTCATGAGTGAGTAGTCACGGACCCCTGTGGCTATCTCATCGGGACTGGAGACATAGAACATTCCCCTGAAAAACCTTTGAGACAAGCTTGTGGTTAGATCCTTGTCTATCTTGGCAGCTATTGCTGCCAATTCATCACGCATAGTGAAACGGACCCCATCTAACAGGAGCTTTTTCTCTATTACAGAGGCTTCAAGTTGGTTCATGCCATTACAATTGAGAGCGATGTGGCCCTATTGCATGCGCCGCCGCTCCGGCGTTCCTATGGAACCGCGACGCCCCCACGGACACTGCTGGATGTGCAATATGTCCATGAGAGAGCGGAGCGCTGGATGACATCCAGACGAGACATCAATCCTCCACTATCGATATAAAAAAGATTAATAAGGTTGATGCTAAAATAATTCCTGACGATGTTCGTCACGGAATACAATATCGTCAAGACCGGGGAGAATCTGGGCGTCCTCCACATAACCACTGAGGGGTTCACTCTCCCCAAGCGGGAAGAGCTGTCGAACTTGGTGGATCTCCTCCGGTACTGGGGCCACCAATTGATCGTGGTGGAGTCCAAGGACGTCATAAAGGTGCGGCTGAAGCCCCACGACCTCACCAAGAACGAGATCCTGCGCCCCATCCGGCTGCGGCTGAAGAACATGGACATCCAGTTGCAGCCCACTTATTGAGGCGACAGCCTTTCCGAAACCTCCGCAAGGGCGGCGAACTCCCCACGCGCCCGCCGACCAGCGTCATTTCTACGAACGGCCTTTCTCTCCAGTGGAAATGCACCGGTCATCATGTAGAACTATGTGGTCTCCTTTCAGGAATATATTCTATTTCGCCAGCCGTTATGAACGGAGAAAGTGTGGGAACGCCCGAGGAAGGTGACATCACGGGCTCGGCCATATCCATCAAGGACCTGGACCTCTGGTATGGGGAGAAGCAGGCGCTGTACGGGGTGACCATGGACGTCCCGCCGGAGAGCATTACCGCGCTCATCGGCCCGTCCGGATGCGGCAAGTCCACCCTCCTCCGCTGCCTTAACCGCATGAACGACCAGATCCAGGGCTGCCGGGTGAAGGGCACCGTACTTCTTGACGAGGAGAACATCAACGACCCCTCCACCGACCTCATCGACCTCCGCAGGAAGGTGGGCATGGTGTTCCAGAGGCCTAATCCCTTCCCCTTCTCCATCTACGAGAACGTGGCATACGGGTGCAGGTGCGCGGGCATCAGGAACCCGCCGACGCTGGACAAGATCGTGGAATCGTCCCTGAAGAGCGCCGCCCTGTGGGGCGAGGTGGAGGACCGGCTGGACGGGCCGGCCGCAAGCCTCTCCGGGGGGCAGCAGCAGAGGCTGTGCATCGCCCGCGCGCTGGCGATGCGGCCGGAGGTCATATTGTTCGACGAGCCGTGCTCGGCCCTGGACCCCATCGCCACGTTCAAGATCGAGGATCTCCTGAGGCAGCTCCGCGAGGAGTACACCATCGTTATCGTGACGCACAACATGCAGCAGGCCGCCAGGGTGTCGGACCGGACCGGCTACATGTACCTGGGGAAACTGATGGAGTACGGGCCGACCAAGCAGGTGTTCGAGAACCCCCAGAACGAGAGCACCGAGAAGTACGTGTCCGGGGCTTTCGGATAACAAGGCCGAACACGTTCATGCTGGATGCTTGAACTATTGTCGAGCATGTAGAATGCGGAGGACATATAGTTCTCCATTCTCTAATTTGACACACTTTATATCCGCAGTCCTAAATGAGTCCCTTGTGGAAACTAGGAAAGTTCAGGTGACCGGGAAATCGACCTACGTCGTCTCCCTCCCCAAGAAATGGGTGACCAGTGTTCAATTGAGGAACGGGGACAGTGTGGTCCTGGTCCCCCTGCCGGACGGCACCATGCTCATCAACCCCAAGCTCAAGAAGAGCGAGAGGGAGCAGACCAAGAAGGTGATCATGGTCGACTCCAACGACAACGAGCAGCTTTTCAGGAAGTTCATCGGCGCCTACCTCGCCGGGTACAACCTCATCGAGTTCCGCACCAACGGCAACTCGCCCAAGAACGTGCGCCAGGACATAAGGGACCTCACGCACAGCGTCATCGGGCCCCAGCTGATCGAGGAGTCGTCCAACATCATGGTGCTTAGGGACCTTCTCGACTCGAGCGACTTCTCCATGGTCAAGGGCATCAAGCGCATGTACATGATCGCCCGGGACATGCACCAGGACGCCATCGGCATCCTGAGCACCAGGAACAAGGACATGGCCGAGGACGTGCAGTCCCGCGATCAGGAGGTCGACAAGCTGTACTGGATGATCTCCAAGCAGTACAACCAGATCATCAGGGACGTGTTCTTCGCCGACAAGATGGGCGTTTCCACCATCGAGGCGCAGGGCTACCTGCTGGTGGCCAGGACGCTGGAGAGGGTTGCCGACCATGCCGGGCGCATCGCCGCGAACGCGGCCAAGATCGACGAGAAGGAGGAACTCACGCCCAAGATCATGGCCATGGACTCGGAGGTCATCAAGCTCATGGACGACGCGGTCTCGTCGTTCTACCAGAACAAGTTCGACACCGCCAATGAAGTGGTGAACCGCGCCGAGCTTTTGTCACATAACATCGAGAACCTCAGCCGCGAAGTGCTGTCGATGAGGGGGGAGGCGACGAACATCGTGCCCCTGGCATACATCGTGGACAGCATCGAGCGGACGAGGGCGTACGCGTCCGACATCGGCGAGGCGGCCATAAATCACTACTTCGTGATGGAGTACAACACGACGATGGCGAAGACGGCCACACCGACTGCTTGATCATTCCATCAAATCCTTTGCAACGGGCTTGCGGCCACCTTCCTTTCTTTATATCTTATAACGCAGGGCCGAACCTCGTCTTTCATAAAAGCGGTTCATGGTCAATCGGCTGAGCCTCGTCAGTAGCCTTTCTCCATCTCTTTGTCATCAATCGTTCTGCAGATCACCACGATTTGTTCCCGAGATCGATTCCCATATGCTTCTGTGACCTGGAGGCTATCAGCCTGGCCGCCAGATTCAGTACTATGATAATCATGATCAGTACGAAGGCCGCCGCGTAGAGCTTTTCACCGACTTCTGGATGCAAGAAAGAGTAATTGAAATATTTGTAGATCATGTTCGGCAGCGATGCCGCCGACATGAACAAGCTGTCGGTAAGCATCGCAGCATAGCCAGCAGTGAGGATGATGGCTGCCGTTTCGCCTATCGTCCTGCCGATAGCGATAATCACCCCGCTCGATATCGATGAGAACGAGACCGGCAGTATAACGTTCTTTATCGTGGCCCACTTGGAGACCCCCAGGGCATATGATGCCTCTCGGAAGGTGCCCGGGACCGATTTGAGGCCCTCGGTAGCGCTCATGAATATGAGGGGCATGGCCATGAGCGCCAGCGTAAGTCCACCTGCGATGAGGGAGAACCCCAAGCCCAAGTACAGCACGAACAGCATGAAACCGAACCCTCCGTAGATGATGGAGGGTGTACTGGCAAGAGTGCTCGTGGCAAAGGAGGTCATCCGAATGATGAGACCGTTCTTGTTGGCATACTCGTTCGAGTAAATGGCCGCGAGTACCGCTATTGGGGCTGACAATCCTATGGCTATCGCCACTAAGGCAAGAGAACCGGTGATGGCATTCAGGAAGCCTCCTCCCTCTGTGCCCGACCCAAACTCCGCCTCCAACAAGTACGAGAGCCTGAGTGAGCTGCCTCCCCTGATGATCACATCCCCCATGATGTACGCTACAATCACCATGAGGATGGCGGCACAGGCGTACAGGCACCATTTAGCATATTTGTCGAACCGAGCGTTTCGTTCACTCGGTTTGAACATGCTTCTGATGTCCACATATCTTCCCCTTTTAGCCAACTTTGCAGCGATGACCTTTTTAACCCCTTTGAACCGCTTGAACAGGAAGTTCGTCCGGCGGCTACCGTGCTCCCTAGTGACACTGAGGACCACCAGATTGAGGACGAAGACAATAAGGAAGAGTATCAGGGCGATAGCGAAGAGGCCATGCCTGGATGTATCGTATGCGTATGTCTCCCCGAACTGCGAGGCAATCGCCGAGGTCATGGTGCCGACGCTGTCGAAGATGCTGCCCGGGATCCTGGACGTGCATCCCATTATCATGAGCACGGCCATAGTTTCCCCTATGGCTCTGCCCATGCCCAGCACCACCGAGGCGATCACGCCCGATCTGGCCTTCACCATCACCACCCTTCGTATGGTCTGCCACTTAGTCGCTCCGGTCGCCAGCGAGGCGTCCTTAAGGTCCGATGGCACTGCGTACATCGCATCGTATGAAAGGGTCATTATTATCGGGAAGATCATTATGGACAACACGATCGAGGCGGTGAATATCGATGGGGACATGTACGAACTTTCGGAATGAAAAAATGGAATGACGGAACCCAGGGTCGAACTGACGAACGGATAGAGGTTGGTCGATAACATTGGTCCTAGTGTCAATCCTCCCCATAGGCCGTAGACGACCGACGGGATACCTGCCAGGATTTCCATAATCGGTTTTATCACTTTTCGAAGCCGACCCGGTGCGTACTCCACCAAGAAGATCGCACTTCCCAGGGCTAATGGCACGGCGAAGAGAAGAGCGAACGCAACCGTTATAGCCGTTCCCGCCAGGAATCCCGCCATCCCGAAGGATTGCGTGCTCCCGGTCGTTCTGAACCCCATGGTCAGTTCCGAATCTCCTGTTAACTCCTCGGACGCGGACACGAGCAGGGTGACCATGGCGGTGCCATTGTTGTCAAGCTTTATCCGATTCCACTCGGTCGTGAGCGGGATCTCGGTCCCGTTGACGGTCGCCGTCACAGAGCATCCTTCCGGAATGGAGGTCAACATGGTGTAGGGCGCACGATTGTCCGCTCCCACCACGACAGTCCATTCCATGACCGTGCCGGGGTGGAGCGGCAGGGTCCAATCGTTCAGCGACCAGGCATACCTAACTGACTGATAGTCGAAGACCAGATTGTAAATCTCTTGAACATCCGTACCATTAATGGTGATGTCGACCCTGACATTATATATACCACCCTCCAACTTCAGGAAGCGAGGTATGAGGGAGTAGTTACCAACCTCCCCTGCCCCCAGGTAGGAATAGCCTTCACTCAGCGAGTAATTCCAACTAGATGTACCCCTTATGGATGGGCGGAAATGGTCCGACGCCGTCACTACGAAGGTGATGTTGCATCCCTCAGTGCCGGTGTTGGTTACGCTGAACGGAAAAGAGCCCGTTGACCCTTCGGGGCCGGTTTTGATGGTCTTCTCGCCCTCATGATCAAGTTCTATGCCTGCATTCGATGCTTCCAGTCTAATATCTACGCCCCTCTTCCCGCCGTTATCGCCATCCACTTGTACTTCGACATCAAATGAACCCTGCGTGTGTGAGCACAAGATCAGCGGGACCTCCGACGCGCTGCTGCCGTTGACCGTTACGATGTCCTGGGAAAGTCGGCATTCGACCTCGGGGCCTGCGACCACGCTGATGCTGTACCGATCCCCTAGGGCGCCTTTGTTAATTATGATAAGAGATAGTATGGCATCTACACCAGGCTGGACGTGCACGACGCTGTTGTTCGTGCTCACGTCGAAATCGTATTGCAGGATCACCATGGGGATGTAGAGATGACCTTCGGTGTCAGGGTCATAGTGAGCTGACCAACTGGTGGAGGTCAGCATCTCTATCGGATCGTTCTCCATCATGCCCATCATCCCCTCGCTGCCTATGAGGGCGACGATGAGAAAGACGGCCGCTATCATGGTCGCGGTAGACCCGAAGAGGATGGGCTTGATGGCCCTCTCCCCAAGGAAGCAGATTGCCGCCATTATTGCCTCCATGAGAGCCAGGGCCCCCATGAAGAGGAGGGGCGCCAGCGAAGGAACCTTGTCAATATTGAGAAGCCTGTTGGGTTCAACCAGCAGGGCTAGGAGCAGTACTATGAAAAATGGCAGTTGCCACATGAATAAGAACAATTTGGCGTTGTCCCTTGCATAGATGAGAATGATTGCCTCGCAGACCACAATCACGGGCAGGATGAACACCAGGCCCAAGGAATTCACATATATTGATAGAAGAATAATGGTCAGGAGATGAAGTGGGAGAATAAGCCCCATTATCTTTTTTTCCGAGATGGCCATTCAGGATTACGCACAAACATAAGATAGTTAATACCTGCCAATTGTTTATATATAACGTCAATAGATTATTTACAGGAACCATCAAGAGACACCCATTCTGCCCGACGCGGGGTTATGTTCCCTATTGCACATGGAGCGCTCTACAGAGGTCGCCACGCTAAGAGAGGGCATCAACGCCGAGCACACAATCATACATCTGATGATACGAGATGTTTGCCGATTGTTCGACTATTTAGCTATTATTACATGGACTACTCATAGGCCGTGGATTTAAAAGGAAGTATGTAGACCATAATGCAATAGAATCAACTTGGAAGCCCCAGGGACCTCATTGGGATATATATGTAAAAAAATTGAGAAAAGGGTTTGGAACTTGCCTCTCTGTCTGCTTAAGCGTACAGAGAGATGTAGCCTTCGGCGGAACAGATGGCCACGTTGTTGGTCTCATCGAGGATGTAGTCGATGAAGGTCTTGACGATGCCACTGGGGGCACCATTGGTCAGGACGACCAGGGGCCTGGAGCCATCATAGCCCTCAGGATCATTCTTGTCGGCAAGCTCCGCTTCCACGCTCTCAGGGGTGCACTCCACGCCGTTGAGCCAGAAGGACATCAGACCACTGTTAGAAGCAGCCATCCCATAGGAGGTGAAACCTATACCGTCCTCGTCAGCGCTGACCGCCTGGATCATGCCTGGGTTGCCGTCCTTGCCCTCAGCCTCACAGAATTTGGGGAGCTGCTTGTCAGAAGCGCCCATAACCTTCTGGACGAAGCCTTCCTCGGTGCCGGACTCCTCAGACCTCTGGTAGGTATTAATGGGGGCGTCAGCATCCTCACCAGTGTAGGTGCCACCAAGAGCAACAACGAGCTCACCCCAGGTGTCAATCGAAGTGGTGGTTGCCTCAACGAGGGTCTTGTCGTCGGAAGTCTTATAAGCCACACCATAGACTCCCATGATGTCCGCGGTCTCCATTGCCTCCAACATCGCATCGGTGATCCCGTGCTTCTCCGCAGCCTTGTCGGAGATGATGATGACAACGCCATCGTGGGCGATGGTGGTGGCCACGATAGAGGGATAGGTTTCACCGTCGGTCCAGGCCTTGGAAATCATGCCGATGTCAGCAGTCCCAGTGGTGACACCGGTGACGCCAGCGCCGGACCCGCCGCCCTGAACGGTAATCTTAACCTGCGGGTTTATGTTCATGAAGTTCTTAGCCGCGAGATCCATCATCGGATAGACAGTGGTGCTTCCGGCAACCTTAATCTTTCCAGTAAGGGTGTCGTCACCGATGTCTACGGTCCCGAGCTTTTCGGACTGATCGTCCTGCCAGCTTTGCATGATCGCCCAGAAGGCGACGGCGGAAGCGACCGCCACGAGCACCAGCAGAATGGTGGCGATGACCGGGGAGACGGCCTTCAGGTCGCTCCTCATCTTCCTCATAGATTTGTTCTTTATCATATTCTCACTCCATTTCTTCCCGTGAAGACCCTGATGAGAACCTCATCGGGGGATTAGGGCCCCATCCGAGCCCGAAAAGCATCGAGGAGATAGGTCGCTCTTAGGCATTGTTCAAATGAAAAAAATAGGACAATTATGCGCTGGTGTTTAATTTCATTTTAAAATAATATATAGGGTAATGGATATCTATTTTCTCTATAGCTAATCCTTTAATAATGCTCCCTCATCGAATCGACAGGCTATGCTGGAGAACCTTTCGATCGCCGTTAAGTCTAGAAGTTCAAAACGCAGATCCGAGGATTCGCAGGGGAGGCTGCCCCTAGAAGTAAGGGATAGGGAGCTTCTAATAAAGAAGGCCTCTGAGCTTGACGAGAGGTACCTGCAAAAGCCGGAGCTCTCGGAGAACGATCTCATCCAAGAGGTCATGGCATACATGCGAAAGGTGCGGGACAAGAAGAAGTACGATATCAACATTACGTACCCTATCGCCCCTCCCTTCGCGTTTGTCAATATTATCTTCAATAAGGCCGAGGGTGAGTTCAATTACATAGTCAAGGAGCCCAGGCTCAAGGACGGGGAGAAGGGGACCATCGCTCTGCTGAGGTCGAAGCTCGAGGCCACCATGGACAACGAGGAGGTCCCGGTGATTGAGGGTGAGATCTTCACCGAGTCGAAGGTGCTGAGGGAGTACCTCAAGACGAGGTACGAGGACATCATCGACCTCTACGACGTGGACATCGAAGAGAGACGGAAGCCTGTACTGCTATACTACCTGGAAAGAGAACTGCTAGGCCTGGGTCGCAGCGATCCGGTGCTGAAGGACCCCTTCATCGAGGATATTAGCTGCAACGGGCCGCACATCCCCATCTATATCTTCCACCGCATCTTCGGCTCCATGAAGACCAACGTGGCCTACGAGAGCGATGTCGAGCTCAATAGGTATGTCATCAAGCTGGCCCAGATCTCGGGCAAGCATGTTTCCATCTACGCGCCAATCCTCGACGCCACTCTTCTGGACGGTAGCAGGATAAACCTGACCCTGGGCTCCGAGGTCACCAAGAAGGGTTCCACCTTCACCATCCGAAAGTTCTCCAAGGACCCCATCTCGCCCATCGATCTCATCCGCTTCTCCTCGGTGTCGCACCTGCAAATGGCATATTTCTGGACGATTATTGAGAGCAAGAAGTCCCTGCTGGTCTCCGGGGGCACCGCCAGTGGAAAGACCACACTGCTGAACGCCATATGCATGTTCATCCGCCCCGAGGACAAGATCGTCTCCATCGAGGACACCCCGGAAATCCACATCGACCACCCCAACTGGATCCAATCCGTGTCCCGCCAGGGGTATGGTGCCGGGGCTTCCGGAACGAGTGTTTCAGGCGTGGGCGGCGGCGGTGGCGGCAGACCGGGAGATGTCACCCTATTCGACCTGCTAGTAGCAGGACTGAGGCAAAGGCCAGAATATGTCATTGTAGGCGAGGTCCGTGGCAAAGAGGCGTTCACGCTCTTCCAGGCCATTTCGGTGGGCCATGCTTCCATGAGCACCATCCATGCCGGCACCATCGACGAGCTGCTGCACCGTGTGGAGAACGAGCCGATGAACATCCCCAGGGTGCTGTTCCAGAGCCTGGATTGTGTGGCCTTCCAAGGCCAGGTCGTGGTCGGCAACCGGCGCATGAGGCGGATAAAGTCGATCGTAGAAATCCTGGATGTGGAAAAGGACACCAAGAACCTCCTCACCCATGACGTCTTTGTCTGGGACCCTAAGTCGGACAAGATGGTCTTCAGCGGCCGCAGTTTTCTTCTCGAGACCATCGCACGCGCGAGCGGCAAGACTGCCGACGCATTGCTGGAGGACATGAAGCGGAAGGAGCAATACTTGAAGCTGATGGACAAAAAGGGGATTAGCAACTACGAGCAGGTCAGCAAGGCCATCAACGATTACTATGTGAACCCCGCGGCCGCGATCATGGAGCTCGACGGCGCTTGAGGCGATGTTATGGCCCTCGCCTTGAGAACAAAGAAGGAGAAGGTTGTCAAGACGGATAAAAAGAGCTTCGCGGACAAGTACAATGCCTTGTGCTACCGGACATTAGGAAAGAGGTTGGAGCCGGACAACGATAAAACAGCCAAACTGGCAGCCAGGCTGCGCCAGGCCGATATGAACCTGACCCCTGGCATGTACCTGGCCCGCAACTATATAACCGCCCTGATCGTGGCGACCGCTTCCTTCTTTCCATACTTCTTCATCTTCGCCATGATGATCGATTCCGAGACATGGTTCGTTTTCACGCTCGCACTTACCGCTGTCAGCGGGGCGGGGACGCTCATGGTCTTCCCACTGGCCGTGACATCGCGTATATCCAATAAAGCTAGTAAGATAGAGCAGGAGCTCCCGTTCACGCTGAGCGAGCTGTCCATCCTCGCTTCCACCGGCCTCTCACCAGTAGAGATCGTAAGGAAGATAGCAAAGCGGGAGGAGAGCGTAGAGGTCTCCGGGGAGTTCAAGAGGGCCGTATATAAGATCGATATCGAGGGCAAGGACATAATCACTGCCCTTTCCGAGACTGCCAGGGACTCTCCGTCCAATGTGTTCCGAGAAACGATCTGGGATCTTGCGAACATGATACATCAGGGCGGCGACCTAGACGGCTATCTTAGGAACAAAGCGGACGACGTCATGAAGTCGAAGAGGTTCTCGCAGAAGGCGTACATCGAGCAACTGGCGACATACTCGGAGATTTACGTGACGTTGGTTCTCCTAGGCATACTGCTCATAGGTGTCGGCGCGTTCCTGGTAGATGCTTTGGGCATCAATGTGATGGGACTCACATCGGACATGCTGTTGCTCGGTCTGACCTTCGGGCTGTTGCCGATGGCTATAATTGTGATTGGTATCCTGGTATCCGCGACCTATTCGAGGACGGAATGATAACATGAACGTAAAAAAGGTGCTGGCCGTCCTCATCGCATTCGCCTTGGTAGGTGTATCCGCCATCACCATACCTTCTCCGGCAAGGGGTGATGAGACCAACGATTCTTCGATAGAGGTGATGTTCGTAAGTCCCGGGGAGAATACTACCATTACCAACCAAACGCCGATGATCGAGATATCTTACTATTCTCCAAGTGGCATTGACACGAAAAGTGTCATCCTTACCGTGAACGGGATTGATGTCACCGATTTCGACTACACTGATGTCAGAAGTGATGGCATATCGTACCAGGTAACTGAGATCTTTGAATTGGAGGACAAGAAGCAGAGCAATGTAAGCATAAGCCTCTACGATAAGGCAGGGAACCACATTGAAAAGACCTTTAGCTTCCTGGTAGATACTGAATATGTTGAGCCGGGGCCGGGGATCCAGGAGATCGCCGTATGGATTCTGGGAGCGCTCGGGATCGGGACGCTAGGCTTCGCTCTGGTCATCCTCTATCTCAAGGTGACGAGGAAGTTCACGTTCCGCAAATTCCTTGCCAAACACCCGATCCCAAAAAGACTGTTCTTGATGGTCATTCCCGGCATCGCGGCAATCCTATTCGTCCTCATCATGAGCTTGTTCGTTCTCAGTGATCCAAATGTGACCTCGTTCGCCCTCGAATACACGATGGTCGCCGCCCTTTTCATCGGCCTGCTCCCGTACGCCATCTACGCGCAGATCGAAAAGAGGACCATCGCCCGCTATGAACGGGCATTCTCCCAGTTCCTTTTCGAGATTGCCGATTCCATGCGAGGCGGTATAGACCCGTCTAAGGCGGTCATCGAACTTTCGAAGACGGACACCTCCATACTCAGCAAGCACCTGAAGATCGCGGCCAAAGGGATCGAGATGGGGAGACCGTTCGAGGAGATGATCATGGTAATGGTCAAGCCGATCGACAGCAAACTCGTCAAGCGCTATGCTTCATTAGTGGGAGAATCGGCCAAGGTGGGCGGCGAGATCTCGCTGGTAGTTCACCGCGCCGCGAAAGACATGGATGACCTTATCAAAATCAGCACTGAGCGGACGCAGAGCCTGATGAGCCAAGCAACTACGATATACATTGCGTTCGGGGTTCTGATGATAATCGTCTATCAGCTCATAGGGCTGTACCCCGCGCTCGGGGACACGAGCTTCGGAATCGGCGACAGCAGCGGCTCAGTGAGCAAAATGTCGATCGAGACCATGAAGCACCGGTTCTTCGACCTGACTCTCATCCTATCCTTGGGTAACGGGGCCCTGATCGGCCTGTTCACCACGGGCAAGGTACAATATGGGCTCATGCATGGTCTGGTGATGGCCCTGATTACGATGCTCTTCTTCATGATGCTCGTCATCTGATGGCTCGTTACGGATCGACCCGGCAAGCCTGTCCAGGAATGCATCCACTGCAAGACCGAGCCCGTCCGAGCTAATGCCGTTCGCAGCCCAGGGCCCATCATACCTTCGTGGTTGGTAAATTCGTTGAAAGGACCACATCGCTCGGAGCGCCCTCGCACTCCGCTTCATCAGGCCGCACGTCGAACTCCGAGGAATCGAGAATGAGCTTCGCAGAATCCTCATCGACCTGCACGACGCGGGCCTTGACCGCATTGTCCAGCAGGTTGTCGGCCAGCTTGAGCAGCAACCGGGGGTTCCCTCCCGCCGCGGCGTTGATGACGGCGACGGCTTCCGAGGTGAATGGATACAGCACGTCGAGGTCGTCGACCAGCCTCTTGGCCAACAGTCTCTTGGCCAGCATCAGGCTGGCCTCCTGGTTGCTTAAGGGCGGTATCGTCAGTTTCCTGTTGATGCGCTCATTGAGGGTGGGGTGTGAAGCCATCACGCCGCGGAAGTACTTGTCGTCACCGCTCAGCACGATGAGCACGCCCGGCCGTATCTCATTGGTGATGACGTACAGAGTCTGCAAAAAGCGGTCCATGTCCTCCGTCTCGGGAAGGCGGTGCAAATCGTTGATGAGCAGGAAGGAGGGCGCGTTCTCGTTGAGGGCCTCGGCGATGGCGTGGCCGGCGCTCTCAGGGTCGTATTCCTTCAGGATGTTCTTGTTTATCTTCTGAAGGGCCTTGTACCACTTTGGCGCGAAGAGCTTGGAGCCGCCCTGCCGCTTGGCGTTCTCCATCATGGATTCCAGGACGCCGCGCACCATCAGCTGTGTTTCCATAGTGACGCCCCCGATAGCAAAGAACGCGTTCTTGGATAGTGCATCTTTTTTCAGCATGAGCAGGCGCTCGGTCTTTCCGGCCCCCAGTCCTCCCATTAAGGCGACCACGGCCTTGTTCTCCTTTTCCATGGTCTCGTCAGCGATGGTCCGCAGGTCCGCATCGATGCCCTGCATCACGTGGTATATGGCCACGTCCTCAAGGTTCTCGCTGGAGAGGTCACGGAATGGGTTCCCGCTGAGACCATACCTCTCATAGCCATTCTTTTCCATCGACGCACCCTCGGTCAGACCACACGGTATCTGAGGTCCACATTGATGTTCCCTTCCGTGTAGTTGTAGTAGATGTTGCGTTCAAAGGAGGAGCCGCTCATCCACTTCTCGATCCGCATGAACCTGGTGACGCCATCCGGCACGTCCCGGACGATGAACTGAATGATGCCGTCAGAGTGAAATCCAACCAAAGCCAGAAGCTCCTTGGAAAGGAGCTCGCTCTCCAGGAGCTGTACGATGATGGCCCCGCTGGATCGTGCTCCCAGGCGGATGCTCTCCAGAACGGTCCTGACCTCGGCGATGTCCTTTTCATGAACCAAATATGAAAGGGAATCGATGATCACCAGCGGTTTCGAGGGAAGGCACGCGCACAACGGCGCAAGGTCCAGCCCTTCGAACCGATGGGCCAACCTGCCAGAAAGGTCGCCCCACACGGGCAGCTGCTCCAGGAGGCCGGCGACCCCCGGGGGGCCGACATAGATAAGCTCCCGTCCCTGCCCGAGGGCGGTCCTGATGATCATATAGGCAAGGACGGCCTTGGGATGGTCGACCCCTCCCTCTATGGAGATGATGGTCCCATCTGGGACCTCATCGATGAATTGATTTAATCCAGGTACTTCTACGGCAACGCCCACGGTGATATCCAGATAGGCACCTTTCTTAACTTTAATGAAAATAGATTATTGAGAAATCATTTGTCTATGTGTGAGTACGGCCGCACAATGGTTCCTCTTCCATTCTTTTATGTCCGGCCCGATATTGAGAACGCCGGATGCGGCTGTTGAAGAAGGACCGCTCGGGCGTGTCCGAGATTGTAGGCGCGATGATGCTCGTCCTGATCGTGGTGATAGCGGCCAGCTCCCTGGCGGTATTCATTAGCCAATACCAGCAGTCCGCGCAGGCCCAGAAGCTGGACGATCAGAAGAAGTCACAGGAGAATATCCAAGTCACATCCATAGTGCCAATCAGCGGCACCGACTATGATGATAAAAAATGGAAATCTTTGAACTTCACCATAGCTAGTCTTCACAACGAGCGAACGGAGATAACTCGCATATCCATCAATGACCACATGATACGGAATTACGAAGTGTTGCGAGTGAACCCATCCTCCGGATCGCTCGAGAACGAGAAACATTCAGCCCAAAGCACGCTCAACCTCGCGCCGCGGGATGAGATCATCATCCATCTCGACGTCGAGGATCCCCTGGCCTTCTACATTCCCGGCGTCTCGCTCCTGACGAGCGGTTATGTCAAGATAGATATTACCACGGCCTGGTCGAACGGATTCTCCAAGACCTTTGCTCCTCCCTCCGCGGTGCTGACGGCGCCCTCACTGTCAAACTGGCTTAATAAATCAACAGGGAACCAAGAGTATTACATCGTCCTGAACGGCCGGAGTTCCGTCGCCTACGGCGGAGCCTATATCGTCAGCTGGAACTGGACCGTGACGAGCACGAACCTGACCGATTCCGACCCTAACACCAGAACAGTGGTCACTTACCTGACGGGCCCGGTGTGCAACTTCTACCTTCCCTTCAATAAGGACGCGACATACGCGGTGAACCTTACGGTGACGGACAATTACGGGATGGTGGGGAAGGGCTACTTCCCGCTGTATTATCTCTGACCGCACCGGGCATCGCCGGTGCGGTCTAATCCGTCCGCTCACCCCAGGAACCCACGCGCATTGGCAGCTTGCAGGATGCTCTCCTCCAGACCCTTGCCGGTGCTGTTGTGCACGTTCTCCAGGATGTACGCGGTGGTACGGCGGTGCGATTCGTCGATCTCGTAGTCGAGGCCTAGGCGGTCCACCGCCTTCTTCACCTTCTCCGGCAGCAGCCTCAGCGAGTCCGGGTTCAGGAACCGCAGGGCATCGCGCATGTTGGTGTCGAAATGGGGCGAGACGTCCCGAACGTAGTCGATGTCCCTGTCGCTGAGGGTGTCGAGCCCCAGGACCTCCGGCGGTATGCCAATGGAGTAGAAGGAGCAGCACAGGCCGATGGCGCGGGGCAGCTTCACCCCTTCCAGGCTGCGGGAGTACCCGAACAGCCCGATGTGCAGCTTCCTCTTCCTCCGGCGGGGAATGAAGTTGGAGACATCATTGATGAGCGGCGCCATCTTCATAAGGCTCTCCTTGTACGAGCCGGCGCACTTCCGGATGATCTCGCGGCAGCGCTCCTCATCGATGGGGGGCACTTTGCTCCTGGTGCCCTCGTTGAGCTTTCGTATGCCGTCCCTCACAAGATCGTGGGAGTAGTCGTACTTGAACGCGGATTGAGTGGTGAAGGTCTGCACCGAGGGGTACTCTTCCATCATGCTCTCCACGTTGTCGGGCTTGAGGTTTCCCCGGAACGGGGCGGAGCCCACGCCGATGATCGGATAGATGGGGATGCCCAGCTCCTGCTCCAGCTCCTGCAGGTTGAACAGCGCCACTTTGTTCATGAGGATGGCCCCGACCTGCCCGTAGTTCATGGCAGGGTCCGAGCGCGCCAGGAACACCCGCTGATAGTCCACGTCCTTGTCGGCGAGGTACTCCCTGGTGATGTTGTGAGCGTTCAGCATGTGCTCGAGATCCTCGAACAAGGGGATCACGTTCACCTTCTCCGGCTCGAAGGTGCCGATCCACTCGGCCAGGGTGATGTCGCCCTGGCTGAAGGACTCGTGCTGCTTGCCCACCACGAAGTCCTTGTAGTAGTGGTACACCCGGTTCAGCGACTTCGCCGAGGAGGTCATCGGCAATATGACCTCGAAGATCGGCGGGATGTTGTTCTTGTAGAACAGGTGGGCGGTGTCATAGGAGCGGGGGATGGACTCCAGCGTCTCCAGCAATATCTTGGCTTCGTCCTTCTCCACCGTGGGGTTCGGGACCCTCAAGGTAAGGAAGACGTCCTTGCCCAGCTGCTTCTCCCGGAAATACCACTCGTACTTCGACAGCAGCTTCTTGATGACGTAGCTGTCGACCTCCTTGCCCTCGAAGTCCCACATCTGCTCCTCGCAGTCGAGGTGGGAGAACACGTAGTAAGCCTCCTGGATCTCGTCCTCGCCCCCCATCTCGGGGGACTCGGCGAAGAAGGGCGGATTTACATTGTCGGGGTGCTGGGTGCTCATGCACCGCGGTATCTTCCGGTTCACGTTCATCACTAATGAGCAGTCAGAGATATATCTTTCGATGGCCGAACAGGATATTTCTCCGTTTTTCGTTCCATTTCTTCGACAGAGCCGCTCCTGCGCGCCGTGGGGGGCAGAAAGGGAGGGCGAACGGCAAAGCCTTGATGGCGCATGACGTCCATGTAGGAGCGATGCGGGACGGACCGGACAAGGAGATCATAGCGGCCCTGAGGGACCTCTCCGAGCGCCTGGGCAGGATAGAGACGCGCCTGGACGAGCTGGAGAGGAAGCTGGAGCGGCCAGAGGAAGCCCATGGCAAGGAGGGCCGCGACGACACATGCACTGAGTGCTCATCGCTGGTAGGCTGCCTGGAAGATTGCTGTGACGACCCCGAGGAGCTGAGGAAGAGGGTCAGGGATGTCCGCTCGTCAGACCGTGGTCATTGACACCAACGTCATCATCGACGCCTTCCTGCGCTCCAAGGACGTCCGGAGCCGCAGCTCGGTGGCGATACTCCGCGGCGTTGACCGAGGCGACTTCCTGGGCATCCTCCCGTCCCCGGTGCTCATCGAGATCTACTATGTCGTGCTGGACCTCACCAAGGACCCCAAGCGGGCCAGGAAGGTGATGGACACGCTCCTCGGCTCGGCGAACATGCGCGCGCAGAGCATCGACAAGGAGCACGCCATGGCCGCCATGGAGATCTACCGCGACACCAACTACTTCCATATGGGCCAGGGGGACAAGCTCGGCAAGAGGGACGACAACCTCTCGGTGGTGGACTGCGTCGTGCTGGCGGTGGGGCGCTGCCTCCCCGGGTCGATAGTATGCTCGAACGAGAGCAAGTTCTCCCGCATCAAGGGGGTCCGGACCATGAAGCCGTGGGAGCTGGTGGGCATAGAGACAGAAAAGTGAGAAAGGGGCCGAAGCCCCGCTGAAGCGGTTTCAGTGCCGGAACACCCGGGCCCCGGAGAACACCATGGCCATGTCGTGCTCGTTGGCGGCCTGGATGACCTCCTCGTCACGTATGGACCCGCCGGGCTGGATGATCGCCGTCGCCCCTGCCTTGGCGGCCTCGTCCACCCCGTCGCGGAAGGGGAAGAAGGCGTCCGATGCCATCACCGAGCCCTTGGCGTTCTCCCCGGCCTTGTGACCGGCGATGAACGACGAGTCCACCCGGGACATCTGACCGGCGCCTATCCCCACCACCCTCTCGCCCTTGGCGAGGATGACGGTGTTGGACCAGATGTGCTTGACCACGCGGTTGGCGAACAGCATGGCCTTGATCTCCTCCTCGGTGGGCTGTCTCTTGGTCACCACCCTGAGGTTCTCCCTGGTGACCTGGGAGTTGTCGGCCGTCTGCACCAGCATGCCGCCTTTGATGTACTTCATCTTGATCTTGGGAGCGTCGGCCAGCGTTATCGGCTGGTTGGTCCTCAGCAGGCGGATGTTCTTCTTCTTCATCATGATGTCCAGCGCGGCCGGCTCGAAGGACGGCGCCATGACCATCTCCACGAAGTGCTTGGAGATCTCTTCCGCGGTCCGAACGTCGCACTCCCGGTTCAGCCCGATGACGCACCCGAAGGCCGCCAGCGGGTCCACGTTGTACGCGGTGATGAAGGCGTCATAGATGTTGTCATCGCAGGCGATGCCGCAGGGGTTGGTGTGCTTGATCACCACGGCGCAGGCGCGGTCCTCGAACTCGCGCAGCAGGGAGAGCGCGGATTCGACGTCCAGCACGTTGTTGAACGATATCTCCTTGCCATGCAGCTTGTCCATCTTGGACACTGCCACGCCGGCAGTGAACGGGTCGGCGTAGAACGCCGCCGCCTGGGAGGGGTTCTCCCCGTACCGCAGGTCCTGCACCTTCTCCATGCCAAGGGTAAGGTAGTGAGGGAACTGCTCGGTGGGGAACACCCCCCCGAGGTACTGCGCGATCATGCTGTCGTACGCCGCGGTGGAGCGGAACGCCTCCAGCATCAGGCGCTTCAGCGTCTCCCCTCCCACGGATCCTCCGGAAGCGTTCATCTCGTCCAGTACCGGCTTGTAGCTGGCCGGGTCGGTGACCACCGCGACCGATCCGTAGTTCTTGGACGCCGCCCTGATCATGGACGGTCCGCCGATGTCGATGTTCTCGATGATCTCTTCCAGAGATACGTTGGGCTTGAGCACCGTCTGCCTGAAGGGATACAGGTTCACTACCACCATATCGATCTTCTTGATGCCCATCTTCCCCAGCTGTTCCATGTGCTCCGGCAGGTCCCTTCTCGCCAGCAGACCGGCGTGGATGTTGGGGTGCAGCGTCTTCACGCGTCCGTCCAGCATCTCCGGGAACCCCGTGACGTCGGAGATATTGACCGTCTTGATACCGCTCTTGTCCAGCAAAGCGGCGGTGCCGCCAGTGGAGATTATCTCGACGCCGTGGGCCTTTAACCCACGAGCGAAGTCAACGATGCCGTCCTTGTTAGAGACGCTGATGAGCGCACGTTCGATCTTAACCAAATTGGTGCCTCCAATCTTCATGAGGCAAGCTGTCAGAACAGATTGCCATCGCTATATGACTACAAGAAATATCAAGCTTATGAGGCGGGGGGGGCCGCCGCAGGGCGGAAAGGAGGTCAGGGAGCCTGCTCTTCTGACTTGAAGAGGTCGATCTTCTCCAGGAGGCGGAACAGCTCCATCATCGGGACCGCCACGGTCACCTTGTCCAGGACTATGCGTATGTTTCCGTCCACCATGAGCAGGTCCGCGACCTCCCTCCTCAAAGCTCCGGGGGCGAAGCTTTCCACCCAGCACAGGGTGCGGTCGATGTCCTCATCCTCGTCGTCGGGATCGCCGAAGGCGACCTCCACGATGGCGTCCTCCGCCACCGGCAGGTCCCCTTCCGGTCTGTCGAAGCCCTCATCCTCGAGCTCGACCTCGATCTGCTCTTCCTCTGTCGCCTTGTCTCTCTTGTCGGTCGCCATGATCGCACTTCCTTCGCGCCCACCGCAGTGAGCGGATATAACCGTTGACACCGGGGAGCACTGACAGAACATACATCACGTCCCGGTAGCGTCCGCTACCTCCGCTCCAGGAGATCCCGGTGAGCGGGGCAGGCGGTCCTCTTGACGCGGCCGCCCTTGACCGCGACCTCCGCGGCGGACCAGCCGATCATCTCCAGGTCGCCCTTGAAGCCCTCGGCGGAGGCACCGCAATAGCTGCAAACCATCCTGACGAACTGCATGTTGCCTTGCATGAGCACATACCGCGCGCGCTGAGGCGGTGCTCCGTTAACATCAACCGCATTCGGCTTTTTAAACTGTATATCCTGAGAATATAGAAAATTGGTAGTGACAGGAAAAAAGCGTCCTGTCAGGACATGAAAGGGAAGGCTTCAGCCCCCTCCCTCGATGAGGCCGGCCTGCCTCACCAGGAGGCGGACGGTCTTGAGAGGGATGGTCACGGTCATCCGATCCATGATCATGCAGACATTGCCGTGATGCACGAACAGGTCCGCCACCTGCCGGGTGAGCAGCCCGGGGACGAAGCTTTCCACCCAGCACAGGGTGCGTTCGACCTCGTCGCCCTCATCCTCGGGGTCGCCGAAGCACACCTCCACTATGGCGTTGCCCACCGCCACTACCGGTCCGTCGTCCTCCACATCGTCATCGTCGAACTCGATGTCCATCTCGTCCTCCTCTGCAGGCCTGCCGTTGTGCTGTTGTGCCATATCCGTTCTTCCTGCGCGCTATGCCGCGGCGAGCCATCCGGGCGAGGGGAGATGATGCTGCGCATGACACGTATACTGCGTCCCGGCGCCCCGGCCATGGGGAAAACATTTTCTAGCGATCATCGATTCCCACTTCCAGGCACGACCATGTACGTCATCAGCGAGAGGATCAACGGGCTGTTCACCTCGGTGGGCAAGGCCATCGACGGGAGAGACGCGAAGTTCATCCAGGAGCTCGCGGTGAAGCAGGTCGAGTGCGGCGCGCAGGCGCTTGACGTCAACGTCGGGCCGGGGCGCGAGGACGGCCCCGCGGCCATGGAGTGGCTCGTTCGCACGCTCCAGGAAGTGGCGGACGTGCCGCTGTCCCTGGACACCTCGGGGCCGAAGACCATGGAGGCGGGGCTGAAGGCGGCGAAGAACAGAGTCATCATGAACTCCACGACGGCCGAGGCGAAGAAGATGGAGAGGTTCTTCCCCCTGTGCAGGGAGTACGACGCCGAGATAATCTGCCTGTGCATGGACGAGAAGGGCGTTCCGAACTCCGCCGACGCCCGGGCCGAGATGGCAATGATCATGATGACCAAGGCGATGGAGTACGACATCATGCCCGACCGGCTGTACCTCGACCCCCTGGTGCTCCCGGTAGGCGCGGCCCAGGACCAGTCCAAGAAGATCATCCAGGCGGTGCAGATGTTCCAGGGGCTCAACGACCCCGCCCCCCGCACCGTGGTCGGCCTCAGCAACGTTTCCAACTGCACCAAGCAGCGCAGCCTCATAAACCGCACCTTCCTGGCCATGCTCATGGGCTCCGGCCTCACCGCCGCCATCCTCGACCCCGAGGACAAGGACCTCATGGACGTGCTGAAGGCGGGGGAACTGCTCATGAACGAGAAGCTGTACTGCGACGATTTCCTGCGGGCCTGACCGTTCCCGAGCCCCCGCCCGGTCCGGGCGTGCAACGGCATACCAATGAATATATGGTTAAAATAATATTTCATGGCAGGTAGAGGTCCGCCCTGTCCAGATGCGCCGGGACCTTCTTATTTTTCTGATCTAGGATTGTTATCCGACTAGATATTATTATGTCTTTTCTATAGAAAGATATTTAATCCGGTGGTTTCCAAGTAGGACCCCGAAACCCTTTTTTGGGTGGTTCGAATATGAAGAACAAAGGAAAAGTGATAGCCCTAGCGATAGCGCTGGTCGTAGTGATAAGCGCCTTCGTGGTGATCGCTACGGAGAACCCCGTATCAGGGGGTCAGGCCAAGAACGAGGATCCCCCCGTCGACAACGGTGGGGAGACCCCCGTTGTGGCCTCTCCGACCACCATTGCGGCATCTATGACCGCTGTCGGCTACTGGGAAAACATCACCTCCTATGACTGGACATTGGAGAAGGTCGTTGGGGGAGAGCTTGCACCGGAAGATGAATGCGATTGCGATATCCCGAGCATCGAGATAGAGCCCGGCGAGTGCGCGACGATCCAGTTCGACATAACGGCGAACAGGTGCGCTCCTGTCATCGTACAGACGGAAGGCGCCAGGGGTGCTGTTGCTGTGACCAACACCGGCAGCTGCCCGACCGAGGACCTCGCGATCACTGTCGTTATCCAGGGCCTTTCTGATGGCGTGTGGGTGGACATTGCCTCTGCTGTTGTCAACACCGCGGGCATGCCCGTTCTGGCCGCCGGCGCGGAGTTCGCCTACGGCTACGACATTGCCTTCGACGGCTGCGGCTGCGAGGCATACCGCGCTATGGCGTGCGTCACTATAACCAACTTCGTTGACCATGTCGACGAGGTCTACGGTGTCGAGGCCTGCGCCGAGTTCACCCTGCCCGAGGAGATCAGCTACGTCATCCTCAACGACGAGGCTTGGCTGGCCGACTGCTTCGTGGTGCCTGAGGGATTCAGCTACACCGCTACTCTCTACGATGGCCCCTGGCTCCTTAACGGGATCGAGGGCCCCTACACGTTCTGCGTTGAGTACATCGTATGCAACGAGAACGCCTGCCGGGACACCGTCTACATCCTGGACAACATGGCCAAGCTCAGTCTCAACGACACCTGTGAGGAGATCGTAGCCAACGCTCAGGTGAAGGTATACACCGGCGACCTTGAGGCCTGCCTTGACATTGCGAGCACCGCGAACATTGTCTCCTGGGTCGAGAACGTCGGTTACACCATGGTCATCGACGCCGATGATGTCGTCAATGTCCTCAACACCACCGGCGGGGACCCGCTGAACGGTTCTTCCCCCGTGGTCGGCATAGATAACATCCTCATAGTCGACGACAACTGCTTCGTCATCGAGGGCACCATAACCCTGACCAATATCGGGTCATATGCCACCGAGGGCCTGGAGCTAACCTACTCCGTCTACTACTTCAACGGGACCGAGTGGGTCAGGGTCGGCTGCGTCGTGGTCGATGTCTCCGAGCACCCCGTGCTGGAGCCCTGCGAGTCCTGGACCTACACGTTCTGCATGGAGCTGTACATCAGCGGCGCTGACCGCGGAACGTTCGGCTACGCCAACTTCGCGGGCATGACCGGCATGGTCAACGCCAGCATCTCCAACAACGATGATGACTGCGGCTGCGACACAGTGCTGGTCCAGCCCCTGTTCGTCCCGCTCAAGCAGGATGTGCTGACCGTGACCACCACTGGTTGCTTCGTCAACGAGGACTTCATGCCCCTGCCGACCGCCGGTGAGGACGCGTGGATCAAGTTCTCGAACCAGCTGAGCATGGAGCAGACCATCGTCATCACCCACTGCGACGGTGAGACCATGATCACCTCGAACACCGAGGTCCACGCCCAGACCATTGTGGAGTACCACTGCTGCTGCTGCGACGAGACCGGGATCCTGAACAACGACTACGTCCACTGCGAGACCTCTGTCATGAACGGCAACAACAAGTTCGTGGTCATGTCCGACCTCGCGATGAGCGAGGACTCCGAGACCCTGGCGGTTCACGCCCTGTGCTACTCGGTGGACCTTGAGCTGGCGAGCGAGCTTGCATACTTTGAGCAGTTCATGCTCTACGACGCGGACGGCAGCTACGCTGTCTCCAACGTGCAGGCCCTGCTCTACGGCGTGGTCGCGACCATGGGCGTGCCCAACATACCAACGGGGGACGCTGAGGCGGCCGAGGAGCCGATCGAGCAGTGAGCAGGAACGCAACGAACGACTAAACCTTTTCCCCTTTTCATCTTTTTCGACCCTTGATGCTGCGCGCCCTGGTTGCCGATCCTCCCGCCGACCCCCGCTTGGTCCGCGGCGGCCCGGGGGACTGGGTCCATCAAAAAAACTAAATAGTCCTCTATCGAAAATAATCCATGGTGGGAGGACCGGCAGGCGGGAGCGTCCGCGGACCGGACAGAACGTCCCAGCCAGAGAGCTTTCGCAAGCCATTGTCCCCGCGATCTTTGTTCGCGTCCGTTTTATAACAATTGTAAATGGACCACATTATTAAATCTAATATTATCGTTATAGATAGTATTAAATACCCCCCATTACAGAAATAGAACCGACCCTGGAGGAAAGGGATAAAATCTATAGGAGGTGACAAAAAATGTTCGCGCTGCCGTACTCGTTCTTCTACAGCACTGGTGTGGTGTTCTTCGCCGCCTGGACCACCATTGCGGCCTCTGGATGGCTCCCCTTCTTCTAAGGATGGGCCATCTGACCGAACGCTGCCAAACGCCAGCGGGCCCCTTGTGGGCCCCCTCATTTTTATCCAAATCCTCACCGGTCCGTTGTCTTGCTGCGAATATCCGCCGTCCCGGGACAGGGCCATCCGATCGCACCGTCCGCGCCGCGCACTGGCCCCATGTAAAATGAGTTCCTTATCTATTAAGATAATAATAAATAGTCAATTGTACAAATTCATACTATACCCTGGAGGAGAGGGGGAATTGCAAAGGAGGTGAAAATGGTGGCATTGCCGTATTCGTTCTTCTACAGCACGGGGGTCGTATTCTTCGCAGCGTGGACCGTCATAGCGGCCTCTGGATGGCTCCCCGTATTCCCCTTCTAAGGTAGGGGGCTCGGGAACAAAGGGCCGCGACCGGCCCGCTCTTTCCATTTTTCATTTATCGCTCAGTCCCCCGGCCGGGGGAACAGGCCGGCCTGTTCCACGACCGCCGGGACCATCTCCTCCCATGCGATGGCCATGACGTGAACGCCGTGCACCCCCTCCATCTCCCTCAGCCGGTCGATCGTTTCCACGCATATCCTGACCCCCTCCTTCTTGGGGTCGGAGGCGGACCTCATGCGTTCGATGATCGCGTCGGGGACGCTCATCCCCGACACCTTGGCCTTCATGAACTTGGCCGCTCCCGCCGATTTGAGGGGGATCACCCCGGCGAGGATGTGGACCTTCTTGTCCAGGCCCCTCTCGCGCACCTGCGCCATGAAGCTCTCGAACCTGTCAAGATCGAACACCGCCTGCGTCTGCACGAAGTCGGCGCCGGCGTCCACCTTCTTGGCCAGACGGGCCACCCGGAACTCGAAGGGATCGGCGAAGGGGTTCGCCGCCGCGCCGAGGTACAGCCTGGGCGGCTCCTCCAGCGCGTCGCCTCCCCACACCTTGCCCTGGTCCCTCATGTTCCGCAGGACCATCAGCTCCTGTACGGAGTCGAGGTCGTATACGTTCTTCGCCTCCCTCTGGTTCCCGAAGGTCTGGTGGTCCCCGGAGATGCACAGGATGTTCCGTATGCCGAGGGCCGACGCGCCCAGCGCGTCGGACTGCATGGCGATGCGGTTCCGGTCGCGGCAGGTCATCTGCATCACCGGCTCGATGCCTTCCTGCAGGCACGCCACTGAGGAGGCGAAGCTGGACAGGCGCACTATGGCGGTCTGGTTGTCGGTAAGGTTGAACGCGTCGGCGGTGCCGCGGAGCAACTGCGCCCGCTTCCTTATCGCGTCGGCGCTCGCCGACCTCGGTGGTCCGATCTCGGCGGTGACGGCGAACCTTCCGGACTCGAGCACCTTCTCAAGATTGCTGCCCGCCTTCATGTCCTCCCCTCCTTGATCGCTTTCTCGTCGTCGCTCAGCACCGCGGCCTTCCGCACTATCTTCCTGGGCCCCCCGGAGCGGGAGGGGAGCCAGTTCTTGGGCGGGATGTTCACTTCCATCAGGTCGAGGCGGCCCAGCCGCTTGAGGCTCTGATAGATCTGGTCCCACCCGCACGGGGTGTCCTTGTCGACCTCGCAGCGGCCGTCCTGGGAGCCGCCGCAGGGCCCGTTCATGAGCGATTTGGAACAGCGTGCCACGGGGCACACCCCTCCGGTAAGATGAAGGACGCAGTCGCCGCATCCCCCGCACTTCTCGAGGTAGATGCCCTGCTCCTCGGGAGCTCCCATGTTGGAGGTGTCGAGACCGGGAACGACCCTCACCTGGGGATACATCTCCTGCAGCACCTGGGCGCCGACGCCGCAGGCGAGGCACAGGATGGCGTCCTTACCCTCCGCCAGGGGAACGATGTCCCCGGCCCATTCCTTCTCGCACGCCCTCTCCAGGGTGGTCTCGGAGATGTTCCACCCGCTGCCCCGCAGCGCCGACCTCAGCCGCAGCGCCTCCGACAGAGTGGCTACCTCCCTCTCCCCTCCGGCAAGGCATATGGCCACGCAGGAGCGGCAGCCCGCCACCAGGATGTCGCTGTGCCCTTCGAGCATGGAGGCTATCGTCTCCAGGTCCTTCTGCTCCGCAATGATCATCGCTTTCCCTCCGTGAGCGTTATGGGGCCGAGCCTTCTCGCCCTTGCCACCATCTCCTGCACCGCCGCCCTGGCCTTGGCGGACTGGTTTGACGCGAGATGAAGCATCTCCACCCTCTCCGGCTCTACCCCGATCTGCGCGAGGATGGAGCGGGCATCATCGACCCGACGCCTCGCCTGATAGTTGCCGGAGTGGTGCTGGCAGTTTCCCTCCAGGCACCCCGCCACCATCACCGCCGACGCTCCCAGCCGCAGCGCCCTGACGATGGTGACCTCGTCCACGCGCCCGGAGCAGGGGAGCTCCAGGACCTTGACCTCCGGCGGCATATCCTCCACCGCGTCCACGGCGGCGCGGGCGTTCCGGCAGCAAATGAGCATTACCTTGATGTCGTTCATCCGGTCCCCTCCCCGAGCGCGCCGCTCAGCATCCTGTCCAGGTCCGCCCGGTCCGCCCCCTCCAGCGTTATCGCCCGGCTGGGGCACATGCTCACGCAGGCCCCGCAGGAGCGGCACAGGTCCTCGAGCACCACGGCCTTGAACTCCCCGCTCATGCGCGGCGCGGAGTAGGGGCAGGTGCGCACGCAGGTGAGACAGGCCGAGCACTTCTCCGCGTCCACCTTGGCGGCCTTGCCCGCCTCGGGAGGGGGGGCGGCGACGGTAACGGCCCTGGTGGCGGCAGCTCTCGCCGAGATTATGAGCTCGTCCACGAGGAGCGGGCGCCCGGCGGTGCCGCAGAGGAACACTCCCCCCCGGATGGTGGAGGCGGCCCCCATGCCGACGTTGCCCTGGCGCAGGCGGCCGCCGTCGACCGGGGGCACCAGGAGCCCGCGGCCCGAGGGCGCGGCGTCGACCTCCTGTTCGTCCTCCAGGACGATGAGGTCCGGGCGCACCTCCAGCTCCGCCCCCGACGCGCTGTCGACCGCATGGACGGTCATTTCCTCCGCGTCGATGTCCGGCGCCCCCTCGGTCCTTATGAAGATCACCCCGGCGAGCTGGGCGTCGAGATAGTGGATCTCGTCCGAGCCCATGGTCATCACCTCCTTGGCGATGATGTACACCTCGCGGCAGGGCAGGGACCGCTTCAGGTCAGCGGCGAGCTTGACGGCGTCGATGTGCGACGACCGGGAGGGGCGGGCGGCATTGAGCACCATGGCCGCGCTCCCGACCGCTGCGGGGATGCCGCCGAGCGCGGCGGAGAGGGACATCACCCTCGTGGTCGAGGCCATGGGCCTTGAGGACCCATCGATGGCGAGGATGACCGCGCCGCACTCCAGCGAGACCTCGCGGCCCCCCGCTTGGAGGTGGGCCACGAAGTTTCCCGGGCGGCCCGAGAGGGACCGGACCGTGGCATCGCCGATCTCGCCGACCCCCGGGATCTTCACCCTGACCCCATCGTCACCGGGTGGGTGCAGGATGACCGCTTTTCCACCCTGCCTCTGGACCTCCAGCGCGGCCACCACGGATGATGCGCCGCTGCCGATCACCAGGACGGTCCTCATCCTGGCTCCTCCATGAACGCGGCGGCCCATCCCGCCGCGGCGATGCCTTCCTCGATGCTCTCCCGGATGTCCTTCGGGCCGGTGCAGGTCCCCGCGGCGAAGATGCCTTCGCTCTCGGAGGGAAAGAAGCCGAGGGGGCCGAGCTCGATCCCCAGGAGGGAGGCCAATCTCGGAGCGTCCGGAGGGGGAAGGATGCCCACGCTGAGCATCACCAGGTCGAACTCCTCCTCCGCCACCTCATCGTCCGGAGCGGCGTAGCGGACCGCCGGCCTCGCTCCCGGGAGGGTCTCCGACGGCCTGTTCCTGATGACCCTGACGCCCTTCTCCCCGGCGAACGCATCGAGCTCGCCGTAGTTGCCGTCGTAGGGGCGCCAGTCCATGTAGAAGAACGTGATGTTCGTCCCCGGGTCCTCGGACCGGAGGTGCTTTGCGAGCTTCAGGGCGTACTTGCAGCAGGCTTTCGAGCAGTACGGCGCGCCCCTGCGCAGGTCCCTGGAGCCGACGCACTGGATAATGGCCACGCTTTCCGGCCTCCTGCCGGTCGAGGGGACCACCAGCTCGCCGTTCTTCGAAAGAGCCTTCTCCACGTCCTGGGAGGAGAGTATGTCCTCGCACTCGCCGTAGTGAAGGCGGGCGTCACGGCGGGGGTCGAAGACCTGGTGGCCGATGGCCACGATGATCGCCCCGACCACCAGCTCGTCCATCGCGGGCGCTCCGCACTGGCCCAGCGGGCACGAGCTCAATACGGCGGCGAATCCGTCAGGCCTCCTGGTGACGCCGACCACCTGGGTCCCGGTAATGACCTGGACGAGAGGAGAGCGCAGAGCCTCGCGCTTGATGTCCCCGGGCGCGCAGGCGTCGCAGCGCTGGCATTGAGGAGCGCCCTTGCAGCACAGGTCGTTGGGCGCCCCGCCGACCTCATCGGCACTGTCCACGACAATGGAGGCTATGCCCCTCCTCGACAGCTCGGAGGCCGCGGCCATTCCCGCCGCCCCTCCGCCGATGATCAAGACCCTTTTCATCCCGAGCGCGCTCCGCCGCTGCGGCCATTAGCAAAATAATGAATCTATATAAGGGTTCTTGGGAGAGCTTAGCCAGGGCGGCCGACCGCTCACCGACCGTGATGTCATGGAACGTTTTTCTATCCCCCTCCTGTTATATATCGGGCAGGGGATTTCACTCTGAGTTCACCGCTGTCGAACGAGGAGGGTTGGTGCACATGAAGTTCCAAAAGGTCCTGACATTGATGTCTGTCGCGCTGATGCTGCTGTCCGCGACCGCAGCCACGATCGGCCTCTCGACGAGCACGGCGTCCGCCGCCAGATTCGGAGACTTCGAGTACGCTTTCATCGACAGTACGAAGGTCAAGATAACGAGTTATGAAGGTCTCGGTGGAGAAGTGACGATACCTCGATTCCTCGACGGGATGTCGGTGGTCGAGATCGCCGAGGGGGCGTTCCAGAACGAGCGCACAATTATATCCGTCACTATACCAGACAGCGTCACCATCATAGGGGATGGCGCGTTCCGGGGCTGCACCGCCCTTCAGCATGTCAGCATACCAGGGACCGTCGAGACCATAGGCAGCTTCACGTTCTACGACAACCACGCGCTGACCTCTATCACGATACCTTCAAGCGTTCAGAAGATTGAGCCCCTAGCGTTCTGGAATGACTACAACCTTGCCACGATCGTGTTCGAGGGCCCGGCCCCTGCGGTGGACACCAATTGGATCATGAACCCCAATTACGGGTTGATCGCATACTACCTCCCTGCGAACGCGGGCAGCTTCCCAAGTGAATTGCGTGGAGGGGTGCCCACCGCACAGCTCGGAGCGAAGGCTACCGCGCCGAACAACCTGACGGCCATCTCCGCCAATGGAGAGGTGACCCTTTTCTGGGACGCTCCGACCTATCTCGGTAACCCGAGCATCGATCAATATGCCATCTACATAAATGTCGGCGGAGAAGAATACCGACATGGCATCATTGGGGCCATGAACAACCCGCGGTACACGGTCAGCGGGCTCGATAATGGAACCATGTACTCGTTCTATGTGAAAGCCCTCAGAGGCTCGATCAATGGTCAGAATTCGACCGTTGTCGCCGCAATCCCACTGGGAGTATCGATCGAATATCCGTCAGAGGACGGTGCATACTACACCTCAAGGACCGACACCATATCATGGACCATCGACGCGAGCGTCTTGACCGAACTAACCGAGACCAGCATCGATGGGGGGCCCTGGACAAAGGTCGATGGGACAAGCTACCAGTTCACTGTCCAGTCCGATGGCGAGCACACCGCAAAGGTCAGGGCCACTAGCTTCGTTGGTAACACCGAGACGATGTTCAGGATGTTCATAGTGGATACCAAGGCCCCAAGCGTTGACGCTAAATCTCCGACCGGCACGGACATCGCCATCGGCAGCGTCATCAATGTCACCTTCTCCGAGGCGATGAATCAAAGTTCGGTCAGCATCGACGTCGATGAGATCGATGGCCAGATCAGGTGGGACGGGGACACCGCGACCTTCACTCCCGCCTCCGTGCTGGACTACGGGACGAAATATACCGTGGCAGTGACCGGGAAGGACCTGGCGGGCAATCCCATGGAGTTCATGTGGCAGTTCACCACCCTGAAGGACGAGGGCAGCATCTACGGCGTCATAAGGGACGCCGACGGCAAAGCCGTGGCCGACGCCAAGGTGACGCTGAGCAACGGCATGACCACCACGACCAATGCCAGCGGCTACTTCCTGCTCGAGCATGTCCCGTCAGGAAACTATACCCTGTCGGTGGCGAAAGATGGCTACGTCTACATGGAGAAGTACGTCGACGTCACGGCGGGACAGAGCACCGATGCGGGCGCGTTGTCCCTGAAGGCCGCCGAGGGCGGCAGCTCGTGGTACATCTACGCAGTGGTGCTCGCGGTCGTCGCCGTGGCGGCGATATTGTTCGTCCTGATCAGGCGCGACCGGTCCGGCGGTCCGAAGGAAGGCGATCCCAAAGAGTGACCGTGCCTTTCAACGGTCCAGCTCGATGAGCCCGTCGTCCCGGAGCTTCAGCATGACGTCGTGGGCCTGCCCATAGGAGATGCTCAGCTCGACCGCCAGCTCGAGCGGGTCGACCATGTCATGGTCCCGGATGAACTCCCTGGCCAGCTCGTAAGCCTCATCGAACGGAATCTCTTTGATAAGATCATCCCTCGGCCCGACCGCGCCCCTGATGTCCTTCAGGATCTCCAGAGCATCGTCGATCTTCGACTCGATGCGGGTAATTTCCCGGCGCATTTCCTCGCGCCACTGTAGGTCGTCGGCGGATATATTCACGAGCTTTCTATTGGCAAGAGGAGATATTTATTCGTTTTGAGCGCGGCGTCCGAGCTAGGTCCCTCTGAAGGCAGAAAGCTAATTACCTCGCCGCGGATTTAACGCTCATGCGCTTTGCCGCCTTCACCGTGGACGTAGACCGGGACGTCAATCAGCCCCAGAAGGGCGAGATCAAGGCAGTGTCCCGAGAGGTTGACGGCGACCCTTCCGCGCGCTTCGGCTCTTCGGCCCGCGGCCTCGCGCTGATCGTAGAGGCGCTGAACGATATGGGGATCAGGGGGACCTTCTTCATGGAGGGCGAGACGGCAGAGCGCATCGCCCTCGATGTCGACCTCAGGGACCTCATGTTCGGCCACGAGATCGCCGGGCACGGGTACGGCCACGAGGACCTCACCGGAGAGAGCAATGAGGTGCCGCTCGGTCCCAGGGAGATCGGGCAGGTCATCGACGCCTGCACCTCCTCGCTGGAGAAGCTATTCGGCAAGAGGCCAGCGGGGTTCCGCGCCCCCTATCTTCACGCCGACGGAACGGTCCTCGATGCGCTGAAGGAGCGCGGGTACCTGTACGATTCCTCGGTCATCCGCTCCATCGAGGACGGCGGGATCGCGCCGTCCCGGCACCCCAACGGGCTCTGGGAGGTGCCGCTCGCGCAGGGCGTGGACGGCAGGGGCAAGAAGCTGCAGTCATACCTGTGGCCGCTCCACGAGGGGAAGAGGCCTCCGGCCGATTACGAGGTCCTGTTCTCGCAGTTCGGAGAGGGCCTGCTGGTCCTGGGGGACCACAGCTGGCACATGGTGGAAAGGCTGGGCGGCCCGGTGGACGAGAAGGGCGTGCGCGGCAACGTGGCCGAGCTCAAGGCGCTGCTGCGGGGCGCTCTCGACCGGGGGATCGAGTTCACCACCCTGAAGGACTACATCGACAGGGAGGTCGGGCAGTGAAGGACGGCGCGTTCACCGGACTGAAGGACGATGCCCGCGAGAGGGCGCTGGCCCGGGCCTGGGAGCGGTTCCTGAGCGGGGACATGAGGTCGCAGGCAAAGAGCGCCGGGGCCGAGCTCGACGGCGAGAAGATAACGCTCCCGGTCATGGGCAGGAGGTGCGTGATCGACCCGGCGTCCCGGTCCATCACCATCAACGGCGCGGAGCTGGAGCCCATCGCCAGCATGCTGGTGGTGCTCTATCTCGCCGGTGCGGGCGACGCCGGGGTCACGGGCAAGCTCATCTCCTTCCGCCAGCTGCCCGGCGGCGACGTGTTCTTCGCGGCGTTCAAGAAGCGCGTCATCGACGCAATCTGGGAGCTGTTCCCCGATCGACCCGAAGCATTGATGGCCGCGGCCGGAGCGCTCGGCGCGAGGAAGCTGAGGCAGGGCGACGCCTCGGCGCAGATCGAGGTGTTCCCGCGGCTGCCCGTCACCGTCATATTGTGGAAGGGCGACGATGAGGTCAGCGGCTCGGCTAACGTGCTGTTCGACGAGAGCGCCTCGAGGATAATGGACACCGAGGACCTCGCCTACGTCGGCTCGTTCGTGGTGAGCGAGCTCGCGGAAGCGAGGGAGCGGCCCTAGCTCAGCCCGATGATCCTTCCCTCGTCGGTGATGTCGATCCTCTCCGCCGCCGGTTCGGAGGACAGGCCGGGAATGAGCATGATGTCGCCGCACAGCGGGACGATGAACCCGGCCCCGGCGGACAGAAGCACCTCCTTCACCGTCAGGGTCCACCCGGTGGGCGCGCCCTTAA
Organism: Methanomassiliicoccus luminyensis B10; assembly: GCF_000308215.1. Classification (NCBI taxonomy): domain Archaea; kingdom Methanobacteriati; phylum Thermoplasmatota; class Thermoplasmata; order Methanomassiliicoccales; family Methanomassiliicoccaceae; genus Methanomassiliicoccus; species Methanomassiliicoccus luminyensis. The sequence goes on along the minus strand of NZ_CAJE01000003.1, from coordinate 50,466 downwards.
GGGAGGGATCGTCCGATATCGACAGCTGGGTCTTGGCCACGCAGATGGGCAGCTCGTTGCTTTTGGCCGCCTCGATGGCCCGGATGTCCCTCTCCGCCGTGCCGATGTAGCGCACGTCCTTGGCGCCGTAGATCTCGGTGGCGATGGTGCGGATCTTGTCCTTTATCGACATCTTGGCGTCGTAGAGGGGGCGGAACCGGCTCGGCGTGGTCCTCATCACATCCATCACCGCCTCGGCCAGCTCCCTCCCGCCCTCGCCGCCCCTGGCGAACACCTCGGAAAGAGCGCAGGGGATGCCCAGCGAAGCGCAGTGCTCCCGCACCAGCGCGATCTCGTCCGCGTGGTCGGTGGGGAAGCGGTTCACCGCGACCACCACGGGGACGCCGTACTTGCGCACGTTCTCGATGTGCTTGTCGAGGTTGGCGAAGCCCCTGCTCAGCGAGGACAGGTCCGACCGCTCGCAGCTGGTGGCGTCCTCCAGGCAGGCGCCCCCGTGCATCTTCAGCGCCCTTATGGACGCGACGATGACCGCGCAGTCGGGGCGGAAGCCGGCCTTCCGGCACACGATGTCGAAGAACTTCTCCGCGCCCAGGTCGGCGGCGAACCCGCCCTCCGTCACCACCACGTCGGCGAGCTTCAGGGCGTACCTGGTCGCCAGGAGGCTGTTGTTCCCGTGGGCGATGTTGGCGAACGGGAACCCGTGGATGAACACCGGCTCCCCTTCCAGGGTCTGCACCAGGTTGGGCATCAGGGCGTCCTTGAGCAGGACGGTCATCGCACCGACGCAGTTCAGCTGCTCCGCGCGCACCGGCCGCCCCTCCACGTCGTATGCCACCACCATCCGTCCGAGGCGGGCGCGGAGATCCTGTATCGACGTCGCCAGCGCCAATATGGCGCTGATCTCCGAGGCGGCGGTGATGAGGAACCCGCTCTCGCGGGGGACGCCCCCCGCGGTCCTCCCGCCCAGGCCGACCACGATGTCCCTCAGCTCGCGGCAGTTCATGTCGATGGCCTTCTTCCACACCACCCTGGTGGGGTCGATCCTCAGATGGTTCCCCTTGGCGATGCTGTTCTCCACCATCGCCGACAGCAGGTTGTGGGCCGACGTGACAGCGTGGATGTCCCCGGTGAAGTGCAGGTCGATGTCCCACATCGGGTACACCTGGGAGAGGCCGCCCCCGGTAGCTCCGCCCTTTATTCCGAACACCGGCCCCATGGAGGGCTCCCGGAGTGCCCCCATCACGTTGACGCCGAGCCTGCCCAGTGCCTGCATCAGGCCGATGGACGTGACGGTCTTGCCCTCCCCGGCCTTGGTGGCGGTGATGGCGGTGACCAGGACCAGCTTCCCGTCGGGGCGGTCGTCGAAGCGCTTCAGCACGTCGAGGGGGACCTTGGCCATGTACCGGCCGTAGAAATGAAGGTCGTCACGCGAGAGGCCGAGCTTCCCGGCTATCTTCTCGATAGGTTCTGCCTTGGCGTCCTGGGCTATCTCTATGTCGGCCTTCATGATGGTACGGACCGAACGGCTTGATTCTAGAAAACGGTTCGCCCGTCAGGTCGCGTGGTAGGACGCGGATGCGATTGTGACCCCGCTCTTGCCGTCCCCGAGCCGCAGGGTGTACTGCATTCCCTCCGCAAACTCCCCGGAGGCGTACCTGAGGTCCAGGAAGGACCTGTCGGACAGCACGCCGTCCACATTGTGGAGGTGGAGGATGAAGTACGCGCCCCCAAATGTCAGATTGGCCTCGTAGTATCCACCTTCGCGGAGCGTGAACTTGGAGCTGTTTACCACGTTGCTCCCGTCGGGGCCGATGATAAGATGAGCGGTCATGACCACGGGGTTGGCCCTTCCCCTCACATCCGATACGTCATAGTGGATCACGTCCGCGTCCGACCTGGTGGGGGTCAGGGTCGCGTAAGGCCATACGTCAGCGTCGTCCGAGGCGGCCATCATCGCATAGCCCACCGCCACTCCGCAGGCGACCCCCACGGCCAGCAGAGCAAGGATCAACGTCAGCGGCTGAACCCTTTCCATGTCTTCCCCGAGAAATATTATCATGGGGATAGGATAAAGTATTTTCGACATCGATGACCGCGGCGACAGCGACTTCGCAGAATAGCCGGCGGTGGCGGTGGACAAAGTTAATTTGCGTCGAGCTTTTACTCCTTTCCGAGATAGACATGACGGCCAAGATCATCAGCGGGACCGAGATCGCCGAGCGGATCAGGCAGGAACTGAGAGCGAAGATCGCCGACCTGAGGTCCAAGGGGATCGTTCCCGGCCTGGCCGTCGTCCTCGTGGGCGAGGACCCCGCGTCCCAGCAGTACGTCCGAAACAAGGGGAAAGCGTGCGACGAGCTGGGGATCTATTCGCGCACCATCGTTCTCCCGGCGGACACCACCGAGGAGAAGCTCCTGTCCGTGGTGGACGAACTCAACAAGGACCCCCAGGTCCACGGCTTCCTGGTGCAGCTGCCGCTCCCAAAGCACATCGACGAGAACAAGGTGCTGAACGCCATCGACCCCGGGAAGGACGCCGACGGGTTCCATCCCGTGAACGTCGGGCGCATGCTCATCGGCGACCCTTTGTTCCTGCCGGCCACGCCTCACGGCATCCAGGAGATGCTTGTGCGCTCGGGCAACGACCCCGCCGGAAAGCACGTCGTGGTGGTGGGGCGCAGCAACATCGTCGGGAAACCGGTTGCGGCCATTCTCATGCAGAAGGCCAGGGGCGCCAACGCCACCGTCACGGTGGCGCACTCCCGCACCAAGGACCTCGCGTCCTTCACCCGCCAGGGCGACATCGTCATCGCGGCGATGGGCTCCCCGCGGTTCATCAAAGCGGACATGATCAAGGAGGGAGCGGTGGTGATCGACGTCGGAACGAACCGCGTGGACGATCCCACGGCCAAGAAGGGCTACCGATGGGTGGGGGACGTGGACTTCGACGCGGTGAAAGAGAAGGCATCGTACATCACCCCCGTGCCCGGGGGGGTCGGACCGATGACCATCGTCATGCTCATGATGAACGCGGTGACGGCGGCGTACCGGGCCAACGGACTGGAGTATTGAGCGCGAGATCTGGCTCGGCCCATCAAGAGATCGGTTCGACGTCTTGGGAATCGGCCCAGGGAGAAAAACCCAAACTGTTTGGTGGGGAAGTTGGAGAAGGTCCCTCCTGGGCCGACCATGCGAGTAATCAACGGCCATATTTCAATTTTGTTAATATATTGTTATTCTCCGAGAACACCAAAACGTGCGACCTGCTGGCCGAGGGGCATGCGCAGAACACGCTGCCCGGCTTCGGGCCCCGCGGGGCTGAAAAATTAATAATCATTTCGAGAGTCTCCCGGCCGTCCCGGCGAACCCGGGGGCTGCCAGTCATCAGTTTCGAAAAAGTCAAGGCCTGGCTCGGTTCCTCCGAAAAGTATTAAGAATTCCGTTCCATACTCATGGCGAATATGCTGCGAGAGTGTCCTGAGCACGGTTACTTCCGGGGCGAGCGGTGTCCCGTCTGCGGAGAAGCAGGCAAGTTCCTCATGAGCGACGAGGAGCTGGAGCGCATCGGAAGGACCATGGCCGGGTCCCTGCGCCATTTCCCCGAGAAGTTCGGCCTGAGCATGGACGAGCAGGGCTTCGTGTCCATGCGTGATTTCATAGCCGCGATGAAGAAGTACAACCCCCGCTACCACTGGCTGAGGCCGCACCACATCATCGCCCTGATAGAGACGGACCCGAAGGGCCGGTACCAAGTGAGCAACGACCTCATCCGCGCCACTTACGGCCACTCCCTCGAGCTGGACCTCAGGCTTCCCACCGACAGCATCCCCGAGCATCTCTATTATCCGACCACCCCAGAGGAGGCGGACATTATCCTGGAGACGGGGCTGAAGCCCTCCGACCGCAAGCTCGTTCACCTCTCCAAGACCTATTCCGACGCGTTCAACGCCGGAAAGGTGAGGACGGAGTCCCCGATCATCCTGGAGATCGACACCGTCGCGGTCATCGGGTCCGGCCTGCAGATACAGAGGGCCGCCAGGACCGTCTACCTCATCAAGGAAGTGCCCCCCGAGTTCCTCAGCAGGGCGGAAGAGCAAGAGGTAGTCGAGGAAGAGGAGAAAGACTGAACGTCCCTTTCGCTCCTCCCGCCGAAATTTTCTTATCCATACTTCATTTGATTAGTGGTCATGTTCGAGCGGGCCGACCGCTTGCTGCCCTCCAAAGAAGGGGTTACGAAGCACGTCCTGTCCTACCACTGGGAAGGCTTCCGGCCTCACCTCATCGTGTATGACGGCGAGGCCGGGGAGGTGCAGGAGCTGCCCCTGGACCGCCTGAGCATGACGGTGTCGGAGGAGAAGCGGTGCGTCGGCAGGTTCGATGACGACGGCTATCGCCCCTGCCCGCAGCGGCTCAGGGTGAACGCCTTCTCCTCCTGCCGCTCCTGCATGGCCGATCGGGTCCCGATGCAGAAGTGCGTGTTCGAGCCGCAGTGCAGCGGCGATCGATGTGGGCACCCGGAGTTCTGCGGCCGCCTGCACGTGGTGTACCTCGCGCTGTACGGCCGCCTCATCAAGGTGGGGATGACCAGCAAGGGCCGGCTTATGGGGCGCGCCGTCGAGCAGGGGGCCGATGCCGTCGCGCCGATATTCGACTGCAGGGACCGCATGGAGGCGAGGACGCTGGAGAAGGAAGTGTCCTCGAGGTTCAAGATCCCCCAGGAGATACGCATCAAGAAGATCGCGGGGCAGTGGACATCGCCCCCGTCCAAGGACATCATGGGGAACGTGTACCGCACCTATCTCGGCCGCATCTCCCGATGGCGGCCTACCCTGGGCGCGGAGCTGGTGTTGCTTGACCGGTACCCCGTGTCGGAGAGGCCGTCCTCCCCGCCGGAGGTCGAGGGGACCGCGGGGACCCACATCGGCGAGGTCATGGGCGTCAAGGGCCGCTTCATGATCTTCCGCAGGGACGGCTCGTCCCGCCTTCTGGATCTCAGCGACCTTCCGTCGCGGTTCGTCGAGCTCGTATGAACAGAAGGGCCTGATGTCAAGATCTACACTGAAAAGAAGATCAGGGAAAGAGAAGTGAAGATCTAGATCTGGCGTTGGTCAGGAGTTGATCGTCCTCCGGGCCTGCTCCATCTTCCATCCCCATGATCGTGCGTTCATCCAGCACAGTCCGCCGATCCTGGATGAGAGATCGTCCAGACATCCGCTCCGCCGCCGCTGCCAGGCGAAGCATCGGAGAAAGTCATAACTATCAGTTCCTTAATCCTGACCCGTTCAACCCGCTGGAGATTATTAATGACCAACATCATGACCCCGGGGGAAGTGACCAAGCGCTTCGGCAAGATGTTCTGCCAGGGAGTGTACACCATGGTGGACGAGAAGAGCGGCGTGGCCACTATCATCGAGCATTGCATGGCCAAGGGGCCGGTGGAATGGGACGCCGTCAACCGCAAGCGGGCCGGCGGGGCCATCGAGGACGTCAGGGTGGAGGGCACCACGCTGATCATGGACACCATCATCGGCGAGAGGGAAGTGCGCTTCGGGCCGGCCGCCAAGGACGTGGGGGGCCAGGGGCTCAAGTCGCTGAAGGTGGAGGGGGACAATGTCCGCACCACCTGGGTAGGCCTGGCCGGCGCCAGCGTCGGCGTGGGGGCCTGCCTGCCCCAGGGTCCGGGGACCATCGAGGCGGTGTATCCCGACGACGTCAAGATCGGCGGCGCTCACCGCGTCGAGGTCAGCATCGTCACCCCCAAGATGGTCAGGGTCATTTACGCCGTGGACGATACCGATACCAAGGAGAAGGGCGCGTCGTGGGTCCTGATGCTGCAGATGGTCAAGTCCGCGCCGGTCGGCCACTACATAGAGCACAAGATCATCCAGCTCAACCCGAACGTGCCGGAGAAGACCACCAACTGTTGCTCGGTGGGAGTATCGTTCGCCGTCAGGGAGAGGGACCTGCCTCAGCTCACGGAGTTCGTCATAAGCTACATCCGGGAGCACACCGTCTCCGATAACACCACCCTGGCCATATTCCAGGGGCTCAAGGTGCCCCCGGTGCTCCAGGACTACGGGATGAGGGCGAAGCGCGATATACTCAAGGTCGAGGACGCCCGCAAGGCGGCCGAGGAGGGCGGGGTGCAGCTGGTGGAGGTCACCGGAAAGAGGGGGACCATCGGAGCGGTCGCGGGCATCGGGTGCTTCGACATGGGCTGGAAGGCGTCGGCCTTGCCGGAGGACATTCAAAGCATAGACTAGATATGCTTGGACAGAATATGTCATTGAACGCCGGTTCTATGGGGGGAACGGCATAAAGAACGAGATCTCCAGAATCATCGCCAACACCGCCTACCAGACCTACGAGAAGGGGCTTTTAAAGGAGGTCATGGAGGGCGAGATGCCCCACCATATCGCGGTCATCATGGACGGCAACCGCCGGTTCGCCAAGGAGTTCGGGCTGACCACCGCCGAGGGGCACATGAAGGGCAAGGACAAGCTCGAGGAAGTGCTGGACTGGTGCATGGAGCTTGACATCAAGGTCCTCACCGTCTACGCCTTCTCGACCGAGAACCTGCACCGGGAGCCTGATGAGGTGGAGTCGCTCATGCAGATGTTCGAGGAGAACTTCTACCGCCTGGGCGATGATGAGAGGGTCCACAAGTACGGCATCAAGGTATCCGCGCTGGGACAGCGGGACCTGCTGCCTGAAAGGGTCCTCAAGGCCATAGATTACGCCGAGGGGAAGACCCGCGACTACAGCAACTATTACTACAACATCGCCCTCGCCTACGGCTCCCGGCAGGAGATCATACAGGCGATCAAGCAGATCGCCCAGAAGGTCAAGGAAGGCGCGCTGGAGGTCGAGGACATTGACGAGAGGACCTTTTCCAACTTCCTGTACACCGCCGATTTCCCGGACCCCGACCTCATATTGAGGACGTCGGGGGAGGAGCGGATCTCCAACTTCCTGCTGTGGCAGCTGGCGTACGCGGAGCTGTACTTCACCGACGTTTATTGGCCCGGCTTCAGGAAGATCGACTTTCTGCGGGCGGTGCGCAGCTTCCAGTTTCGCCAAAGACGGTTCGGCACATGACAACATATTTGTAGAGCGCCCACTTTGCACACTCAGTTCCCGGAGGGGAAGCCATTGTCAAGGGAAGATCTGATTTTCATCCATGCTCCCAGCGTGTACGACTTCAGGAAGGAGTCCATGTTCTACGGGCCGGTCAGCGACCTGGTCCCCTCCACTCCGGTCTTCGAGATGTACCCGTTCGGGTTCACCACCATGGCCAATCAGCTCTACAAGGACGGGTACCGCGTGCGCATCATCAACCTCGCCAGCATGATGCTCAACGACCCCAAGCTGGACGTGGAAGCGTACCTCTCCAAGCTCCGGGCCGACGTGTTCGGCATCGACCTGCACTGGCTGCCGCACGCGCATGGCTCTCTGGCCGTCGCCGAGATCATCAAGAATCTCCATCCGGCCTCCAGGACGCTGTTCGGCGGCTTCTCGTCCTCGTACTTCCACGAGGAGCTGATCCGCTACCCGCAGGTCGATCTGGTGCTGCGCGGCGATTCCGTGGAGCCCCTGATGTCCCCCCTGATGTCCGCGCTGGAGAAGGGCTCCGATCTTTCCGACATCCCCAATCTCACCTGGAAGAAGGACGGCAAGGCTGTCGTCAACGACCTGACCTGCGTCCCCGAGGACCTCGACTACCTGGACATCGACTATGGGTGGATCGTCAGGTCGGTGATAAAGCACCGCGACCTGGAGGGAGCGAAGCCGTTCAAGGACTGGGACCGCTACCCCATCACCACCGCCTTCACCGTCAGGGGATGCTCGCAGCGCTGCGCGGTATGCGGCGGCAGCTGCGGGGCCAACAGGAGGGTGGTCGGCCGCTCCCGTCCGGCGTTCCGCAGCCCCGAGAAGGTGGCCGAGGACGTGTACAATGTCCAGAGCTACCTGAACGCCCCGGTGTTCGTGGTCGGCGATCTGCGCCAGAATGGCGACGACTACGCCGACCGGTTCTTCCGCGAGGCCAAGCGGCTGGGCGTGGATAACCACATCGTGCTGGAGGTCTTCACCCCCGCCCCGGAGGACTTCTTCGAGAAGGCCGCCTCCACCTTCGACCGCTACTCCATGCAGTTCTCCCCCGACTCCCATGACGAGAAGGTGCGCTACGCCCTCGGGCGGCGGTTCGACAACGCCGCCATGGAGAAGAGCATCAGCTACGCTTTGTCGAACGAATGCCAGCGCTTTGACATGTTCTTCATGATCGGCCTTCCGGAGCAGACCGCGGAGTCGGCCCTGAACTCGGCCGACTATGTCCGGCACCTGTACCGGGACAACAAGAACGACCCCCGCCTGTTCCTGTACACCTCCCCGCTCGCGCCGTTCCTCGATCCGGGCAGCATCGCCTTCGAGGACCCCGAGAGGTTCGGGTACAGGCTGTTCGCCCGGACCCTGGAGGAGCACCGCGCCCGCCTGGCCAGCCCCAACTGGAAGGACGTGCTGTCATACGAGACCAGGTGGCTGACCAGGGACCAAATCGCCGAGGTGTCCTACGACGCCGCGGACCGCCTGAACAAGGTGAGGGCCGAGGTGGGCCTGATGTCCAAGGAGGAGCTGGAGTCCCGGGAGCGGAGGTCGCATGACGCCCGCCTCCTGATGAACGAAGTGGACAGGGCGATGGGCATCAAGGACCCCCAGGAGCGCGAGGGAACGCTGTCGCGCCTCAAGGAGAGGGCCGACGATCTGATGGAATCGACCATCTGCCAGAAGAGGGAGCTGGAATGGGATTCCCCCGGAGTGCTGAGGTCAGCGCCCCGGGTGATAAAGAGCCTGGTGTTCAGGCGGAAGAGCAGAAGCGGCTGAGCCTCAGCTCTTGCCGAGTTCCAGGGACCGCTTGGTGGCCGCTTCCACCGCGTCGATGAAAGCGCCCCTGACCGCCCTTTCCTCGAGGACCTTCATGCCCTCGATGGTGGTCCCCGCCGGGGACGCTACCATGTCCTTGAACTGCGCGGGGTGCCCCTTGGTGTCCAGCACCGTCTTCGCAGCGCCGAGCACGGTCTGCGCCGCCAGCGCGGTGGCGATATCCCGGGGCAGCCCGGCGAGCACGCCTCCATCGGAGAGCGCTTCGATGACCAAGTAGACGTACGCCGGCCCGGAGCCGCTGAGGCCGGTGACGGCGTCCAGCAACTTCTCGTCCATGGCGTAGGCGATGCCCACGGAGTTGAGCATCTTCTGCACCAGGTCCTTGTCCTCCTTCTTGGCCGACTTGCCCAGGGCGAAGCCGGAGGCGGACGCGCCCACCAGGCAGGGCTGGTTGGGCATGACCCTGACCACGCGCACGCCCCAGTTGAGGTGCGCCTCTACGAACGAGATCTTCACGCCCGCGGCGATGGAGATTATGAGATGCTCCTCGGTCAACAAGGGCTTCAGCTCGTCGAGGACCAGCCCCACGATGTTCGGCTTTACCGCAAGCACGATGGTCTTGGCCTCCCTGACGACCTCGACATTGTCGGCGGTCAAGGTGATGCCGAGGCTCTTGGCCATATAGTCCCTCCTCTCGGCCACGACCTCGCTGGCGATAAGCTCGTCCGCCGTGGCGACGCCGCCCGCGATCATGCCCTTCATCAGCGCCTCGGCCATGTTGCCGGCACCAATAAACCCGAACTTCTTGCTCATCTCTCGCACCTCTAGCTTGCGGTCAGTCCGCTATGCTAGCATGCCGCCTAATGTTACCGGGGCTAATAAACTGTTAGCCCCGGCGTCCCGCCGCGCCTCATTGCGGCGGTCCCGGACCGTCCCCTTCTCTCGCAGATTATCTAACGACATAATTATCCTTTTTAACAAAACTAACTATCGTAAACGCACAAATGATGGGAGGGCATTTATTTTGACCGAAGAATGCATGTGCCCGGCCATATCTGACGGATTTGTAATAAATGGCGTGAATTTATCATAGAATACATGAGAATAAGGGGCCTCCTTTTTAAGTAGCCAGTAACCTCAATCTCAATAATGTATTTATAGAGGCATCATATTGTCGCACTAATGCTCTTGGACACCTATTTGCCAATAGCGATCTTTGCATTGGTCGCGGTAGGCTTCCCGGCGATTTCGTTCTTTGCGTCCAGGTATTTCCGGCCGACCAAGTGGACGGCGCTTAAAGCGGATACCTATGAGTGCGGTGAAGTACCTATCGGAGAGGCACAAATCCAGTTCCATTTTCAGTTCTATATGTTCGCAATAATTTTTGTAGTCTTTGATATTATCACGATCTTTTTGCTGTTATGGGCTGTCTCCTTCTCCGGATTAGGCTTCGATTCCAAGATTTTAATGCTGGCATTCTTTGGCCTGCTGCTCGTCGGGGTGTTCTACGCACTGAAGAAGGAGGAAAGATTATGGATCTGAGCCTTTATCCCCATGCCGTCGCCATGAGCGCCAAGGAGTTCGTGGAGTGGTCGTCCAACGCCATGGACGACGCGCTCCGCGCCAGTGGCGTCAAGAAGGTCGTGGACAAGGTCACCGCCCCGTTATGGAGCTGGGGCATTAGGAACGCCATATATCCGCTGCACTTCGGTGTCGCGTGCTGCGCGCTGGAGATGGCGGCCTGTTCCGGCCCCCGGTTCGACAACGAACGGTTCGGCATGGTCTTCAGGTCGTCCCCGCGTCAATGCGAGGTCCTGCTAGTCAACGGATGGATCAGCTACAAGCTCCGCCCGGCCCTGCGCCGGCTTTACGAAGAGATGCCTGAGCCCAAGTGGGTCATTGCCATGGGCGAGTGCGCCATTTCCGGCGGTCCGTGGTACGATGCATATAACGTCGTCCAGGGAACTGACACTTTCATCCCCGTGGACGTTTACATCCCCGGATGCCCTCCCAGGCCCGAGGCGATGATCGATGGTTTCCTCAAGCTGCACCAGAAGATCCACGTGCAGATGAAGGGCACCTTCTTGGAAGATTGAGGTGAGAGATTTGAACGAGAGCGTACAACTCACCGTGGACCAGATAAAGAGCGAGATAGCCGCGGCATTCCCCGCCGGGGTCGCCATAACGGACAAGTGCAAGCCCCAGACGATATTCATGACCGCGGACAAGGACTGCCTGTTAAAGCTGTGCACCTTCCTCAAGGAGAAGCAGGGCTTCGACCACTGCTCCTGCGTGTGCGGGGTGGACCGGGTGGACAGGTTCCAGACCGTCTACCACCTGTCCTCGTGCTCCAGGAACGTGATCGTGGAGATCACCGTAGACCTCCCGCACGATGACCCCCGGGTCGACTCCGTCACCCCGCTGTGGGGAGGAGCGAACTGGCATGAGAGGGAGACCTACGACATGTTCGGCATCATTTTCATCAACCACCCGAGGCTGGAGAGGCTTCTCCTGCCCGAGGACGTCCAGTTCTTCCCCATGAGGAAGGACTACACCGTAGGGGGGCCGTAAATGCCCGAGATGTGGATCAACATGGGCCCCCAGCACCCCATGACCCATGGGCTGTGGAACCTCCGGGTCAAGGTCGACGGCGAGACCATCACCGGCTCCGAGCCGGTGATCGGCTACCTTCACCGCGGCTGGGAGAAGATGGTGGAGAACAGGACCTACCCCCAGATCATCCCACTGGCCGACCGCCTTTGCTATGGTTCGTCGTTCACCTGGTCGCACGTGTACTGCCTGGCCGCCGAGGACCTGATGGGCGTGGAAGTGCCTGAGAGGGCCAAATACATACGTGTAATATCCGACGAGCTTCAGAGGATCGGCTCCCATCTTATGTGGCTGGCCGCCATCGGTACCGATCTGGGAAACCTGACCCTCTTCCTGTACGCCATGAGGGAGAGGGAGCTCTTCCTGGACCTGTTCACAGAGCTGTGCGGGGCCAGGATGACCACCAACTACCCGCGCATCGGTGGGGTCAGGAACGATGCTCCCGCGGACTTCGAGAAGCACGTCCTGAAGATCCTCGACTACTTCGAGAAGAGGATGGTCGAGTACGAGGACCTGGTGGACCGCAACCCCATCTTCCGCATGAGGATGGACGGCCTGTCCTACCTGAAGCCTCAGGACGCCATCAACCTCGGCGTCGCCGGTCCCAGCCTTCGCGGCAGCGGCGTGAAGTATGACATCCGCTACAATCACCCTTACGAGATCTATGACGAGCTGGAGTGGAACATGTGCACCCGCGACGAGTGCGATGTATATGCTCGCTACCGCGTGCGCATGGACGAGATGAGGATGTCTTGCCAGATCGTCAGGGACGCCTTCAAGAAGATGCCCAAGTCCGGACCCATAAGGGTAAAGCCCCCGCGCAACGCCCCCGTCGGCACCGGCTTCGCCAGGTTGGAGGATCCCCGCGGCGAGAGCCTCGTCTACATAATCGGCGACGGCACCGACAAGCCCTCCAGGGTAAAGGTGCGCAGCCCCTTCTTCGTGACGCTGTCGGCGGCCCCGGTCATGCTGAACGGCAACAAGGTGGCTGACGTCCCGTCCATCATGGGGATGCTTGATGTCTGCATGGGCGAGACGGACAGGTGATGCAAGATGTACCTGAACATTTACGAATTCCTATACGGGATCACTCATTGGTTGATGGTCGACATCATCGGCAGGATCTTGGACTGGCTGACCCTGGAGACCCTGGCCAAGTGGGTCGGGAGCGCCGGTGTCGTCGACTTCATCAACACCGTCCTGGTGGTCCTGATCGTCTTCGTGGTCGGACTGCTGATGTCGATCACATTGATCTGGGAGGAGCGCAAGCTGCTCGGCCGCCTGATGGACCGCAGAGGCACCATGACCGGCCCCATCGGCCTGTTCCAGAACTTCGCCGACGCCATCAAGACGCTCTTGAAGGAGCACATCGTCCCCAAGTCAGCGGACCGGCTGATATACGAGATCACCCCGATCCTGCTCATCGGGACCTCCGGGTTCCTGATGGTCACCATACCGTACAGCCCGGGGTTCTGGGCCACCAACTCGAGCCTCAGCGTGATACTCACCTTCGCCATCTTCAGCATCGCCCCGTTCGCGGTGCTGATCGGCGGGTGGGCGTCCAATAACAAGTACACCCTCATCGGGGGCATGCGTGCGGCCGCGCAGATCATCGCGTACGAGATCCCGCTGCTGCTCTCCGTGGTATCGGTCCTCATCCTCGCCGGGAGCTTCAACTTCCTGGATGTGGTGGATGCCCAGACCAACAGCATCTGGTACATAGTGCCGCTGATCATCGGCGCCTTCGTGTTCCTTATATCCATGATCGCCGAGTTGGAAAGGGTCCCCTTCGACCTTCCCGAGGCCGAGGCTGAGCTGGTGGAAGGCTGGCAGACCGAATACGGCGATATGAGGTTCGGCCTGATCATGTGCTCGGAGTACATGAGGGGGTTCGTAGGCTCCTGCCTGTTCACCCTTCTGTTCCTGGGCGGATGGAGCGGCCCGTTCAACAACATCATCCCCGACGAGATCTGGTTCATCATCAAGGTCCTGATCGTGTTCGCGGTCATGATCTGGTTCAGGGGCGCTCTGGCCAGGGTCAGGACAGATCAGATCCTGTCCATCGGCTGGAAGAGGCTGCTGCCCCTGGCGGTGGTCAACCTGTTCATCGCCATACTGCTGAAGACCCTGGAATGGGAGGGATTGTTCTAATGTCTGAAGTCAAGAAGTCCCGCAAGAACCAGGAGCTTGGCCTGACGACTTGGATACTCAAGCCGTTCTGGCTGACCCTCAAGCAGACCTTCAAGGCCAGCATCCATCGGCCCCAGACAATCCTGTATCCGTGGGAGAAGCAGGTCCTGCCTGACGTGTTCCGCGGCAGGCCCGGCCTGATCTTCGACAAGTGCATCGGCTGCGGCATATGCGCGCGCATCTGCCCCAACAAGTGCATCGACCTTCTGGAGGTCGACGACCTCCACTGCGAGGAGGGGAAAGCCCCTGCCAAGGTCAAGAGGCCCCGCGTCAACGTGGGCAGGTGCATGATGTGCGGGTACTGCGCCGAGTATTGCCCCACCAAGTCTATGATCGTGACCCCGGAGTACGAGCTTGCCTCGTTCACCCGGGAAGAGATAATATTCGATCCTTACAAGCTGCAGTGGCCCGGCGTCCCCGGCAACGAGGTGCACATCATGGAGGTCCTCCCGGCCGAGCTCCACAAAGGCGTGGAGCCCAGAGAGAGCATCCTGAACAAGGACGTCCCCGTACTGGAGGACAAGAAGTGCATCAGCTGCCAGCGCTGCGTCAAGGTCTGCCCCGTGAACGCTGTAGTAATGGTCGAGGCCGGCGTCAACGAGAAGGGCAGGCCGGTCAAGAAGCCCAAGTTCGACGTGGAAAAGTGCGTCGCCTGCGAGAACTGCGTCGATATATGCCCCAAGGACGCGCTCACCATGCAGGAGGTGCAGTAAATGGTGGAATGGGACCTTTTGTTCTTCCTAATCTTTGCCGCGATGACCATCGCATCGGCGATCGCCATCGTGTGGACCAAGGAGATCGTTCGCAGCATCGTGTGGCTCGCCTTCACCTTCATCGGGGTGGCCGTGATCTACATCTTCCTGGGGGCCGAGTTCCTGGCCATCATCCAGGTCCTCGTGTACGTCGGAGCGGTGTCCGTGCTGATGCTGTTCGGAATAATGCTGACCAAGCGCAGGCTCGTCGGAGGTGAGCGCAATGAATAAGGAAGCGTCTCAGAAGAAGGCCCGCCTGGGCCTCATCGCCGCGCTGTTCCTGCTGCTGCTCCTCGGCGTTCTTATGACCGCCGCGTGGCCGGGCAGCTGGGGAATAACCGAGACCCCCATCCGCGACATAGGCATCACCCTGTTCGAGGACTACGGCATAGCCTTCCTCATCGTAGGGGTCGTGCTGTTCGTGTCCATGATGGGAGGCGTGTACCTCGCCCAGGAGGAAAAAGAATGATCCCTATCGAGTATTTCCTTGGCCTGGGAGCCATATTGTTCGTGATCGGGCTCGTGGGCGTTCTCACCAAGAAGAACGCCATCATCGTCCTGATGTGCGTCGAGCTCATGCTGAACGCGGCCAACATCAACTTCGTGGCGTTCTCGTCCTACCTGAACGACGCCACCGGGCAGATATTCGCCCTGTTCTCCATCGCCATCGCGGCGGCGGAAGTGGCCGTAGGCCTCGCGATCATCCTTGTACTGTACAAGTCCAGGGACACCATCAACCTTGATGAAATCAACCTACTGAGGTGGTAATTTGATAAGCGAACTAGCCTGGTTGATCCCCATCATCCCCCTGATCTCGTTCGTCGTGATAGGGTTCCTGGGGAACAAGCTGTTCAAGAAGTGGGAGGGCGGCGGGTACATTGCCATCCTGACGACCGCCATCTCCTGCGTGCTTTCCCTGCTGATCGCCTACGAGGTGCTCAGCGGAGGCGTCCCCGGAGGAGCGTACAAGTCCAGCCTGGAGTGGCTGGTGGTCGACGGGTTCACCTTCAACATGGGCATATACATCGACAACCTGACCGCCCTGATGCTCATCGTGGTGTCGTTCGTCGCCACCCTGGTGGTCATCTACTCCGTCGGGTACATGCACGAGGAGGGTGAGAAGAAGCGCAGGTACTACGCCATCATCTCTCTCTTCATCGGCGTCATGCTCGGTCTGGTTCTGGCCTCCAACTTCCTGCAGATGTTCATCTTCTGGGAGCTGGTTGGACTGTGCTCATACCTGCTCATCGGTTTCTGGTACACCAAGCCTTCCGCGGCCTCCGCCGCCAAGAAGGCCTTCCTGGTCACCAGGATCGGCGACATAATGTTCATGGTCGGCCTATTCATCTTCTTCGTCGGGTTCGGGGGCAACCTGGACTTCGACCACATATTCAACAATGTCGACCAGTTCGTGGGCGGGAACACCCTGCTGACCATCGGCACCTTCATGATATTCGGCGGTGCCATCGGCAAGTCGGCGCAGTTCCCCCTGCATGATTGGCTTCCCGACGCCATGGAAGGTCCCACCACCGTTTCCGCGCTCATTCACGCGGCCACCATGGTCAAGGCCGGTGTCTACCTTGTGGCGAGGTCCTACCCGATCCTGGTGGAGACCCCCGACACCCTGCTGATAATCGCCATCATCGGCGGCTTCACCGCGCTGTTCGCGGCCACCATGGCCCTCAACAATCCCAACATCAAGAGGGTCCTGGCGTACTCGACGGTGAGCCAGCTGGGCTACATGTTCCTGGCCCTGGGCGCCGGCGGATACCTGTTCGCCATGACCCAGGAGGCCAACGCGGGCTACACCGCGGGCATGTTCCACCTGATGAACCACGCGTTCTTCAAGGCCCTCCTGTTCCTGAGCGCCGGCGCGGTCATCCACGCCGTGCATACCGAGGACATGAGGTCCATGGGCGGACTGTCCAAGAAGCTGAAGATAACCCCATGGGTCATGCTCATAGGCTGCATATCCATCGCCGGCATACCGCCGTTCAGCGGGTTCTTCTCTAAAGATGAGATCCTGGCGACGGTGTTCGAGGCCGGCGCGGAGAACGCCATATTCTATGTGCTGTTCATCATGGGCGTCCTGACCGCGTTCATGACCGCGTTCTACATGTTCAGGCTGTGGTTCATGACCTTCCGGGGAGAGCCGAGGGACCGCCACGCCTACGAGCACGCTCACGAGAGCCCCGCGGTCATGTGGGCCCCGCTGGTCATCCTGGCAGTCCTGGCCTTCGGGTCCGGCCTGATCGGCATCTTCACCGGCTTCGAGAACCTGCTGGTACCGGAGTTCTTCCACATCCACGAGCATACTCCGCTCGAGACGCTGAAAGAGGTCTTCACCAGCGCGCTGACGTACATATCTATAATCGCAGCGGCGGCCGGCATCCTGCTGGCTTACCTGGTGTACGACCGGAAGAGCATCAACGCCGACATCTTCACTGCCGGGAAGCTCCGCAAGGGAGCCTACGATGTTCTCCTGGCCAGGTACGGGTTCAAGGCGGCCTACGACTGGATCGGCCTGAAGGTCATCTACGGCCTGTCCAAGGTCGTGGACTTCTTCGACCGGAAGGTCATCGACGGCATAGTCAACGCGATAAGCGCGGCCTCGGTGAAGGGAGGCAACTACCTTCGCCGTGTCCAGACCGGCTTCGTGCAGACCTACGCGGCCATCGTGGTCGTGGGGATCCTGCTTGTGGCTGTCCTCCTCTTCATATTCGGAGGGCTGATCTAAAATGTTCGAGAACATTCCAATATTAACCCTGCTGATCGTGATACCGCTGATCGGCGCCTTGGCGACGTTCTTCCTCGGGAAGGACCCCAAGGTGGCGAAGTACATCGCCCTGGTGTTCTCCGCCATACCTCTGGTATTGTCGGTCCTCCTGCTCTCGGAATTCTCCCTGGGCACCCCCCTGGGAACCGAGTTCCAGTTCGTAGAGAACCACACCTGGGTCAGCCAGCTCGGGATCAGCTACTTCCTCGGCGTGGACGGGATATCCATACCCATGGTGTTCCTGTCCGCCCTGCTGGTGTTCCTGGCGATACTGTTCTCCTGGGACGTGAAGGACAAGACCCGGCAGTACATGGCCCTGATGCTGGTCCTGGAGGTCGGCGTCATCGGCGTGTTCACGGCTCTGGACTACTTCCTGTTCTACATATTCTGGGAAGTCGTCCTGATCCCGATGTACTTCCTCATAGCGATATGGGGAGGTCCCAACCGGGCCTACGCCTCTATAAAGTTCTTCATATACACCCACGTGGCGTCGCTGTTCATGCTGCTGGGCATATTCGCCCTGTACTTCACGACGGCGCCCCTGCTGGTGGACAGCGGGATCATCGCGGCCGGGCAGTTCGGGACCTTCAACATGCTGGACATCGCAGCGGTGGCCGGGGACCTCGGGCACATGCTCCAGGTGGCCATCTTCGCGGCACTGTTCTTCGGGTTCATCGTCAAGATGCCCATGGTGCCGTTCCATACCTGGCTGCCGGACGCCCACGTGCAGGCGCCCACCGCCGGGTCGGTCCTTCTGGCCGGCCTGCTGCTTAAGATGGGTTCCTATGGTCTCATCCGCATCAACCTCTTCACCTTCGCGGGCGAGGGCGGTGTCGCGGCGGAGTTCCAGGTACTGATGGCGATCATCGGCATAGTGTCCATCATATACGGCGCCCTGGCCTGCCTGGCGCAGACCGATCTGAAGAAGATGGTGGCGTACTCGTCCATCAGCCACATGGGCATAGTGATGCTGGGCATCGCTACCCTGAGCGAGCTGGGCGTGGCCGCGGCGGTCTTCCAGATGTTCGCCCACGGCCTCATCACGGCGGTCCTCTTCATGACCTGCGGCATGTTCCAGCACAAGGCCGGGACCAGAGAGATACCTCTGCTTGGAGGCCTCGCCCCCAAGATGCCCATCGTCGCCACGGTCATGATGATAGGCTTCATGGCCTCGCTGGGCCTTCCCGGCATGGTCGGCTTCCTCGCCGAGTTCTCGGTGTTCACGGCCACCTATGACTGGATCGGCCTGTGGGTCCTGATACCCATGATCAGCGTCGCGCTGACCGCCGCCTACTACCTGTGGGCGATGCAGCGGACCATATTCGGCGATCTGACCACCAAGATAGACACGCACCACATCCACGACGCCTACTGGTTCGAGATCGGCCCCCTGGCCGTGCTCATCGGGCTGATAGTGCTGTACGGGGTGTGGCCCGCCCTGATCATGGACTACATCGTGCCTTCCATTCCCAGGATCCTGTCCGGGGTGATCTGAAATGGCTATTGATTACAGCGCGCTCTACCCCGTGATAGTCCTGGTAGTGTTCGCCGCGGTATTGCCCGCGGTGCACCTGCTAGCGAAGTCAAGCAAAGCCCTCGCCACGGTGTCCCTGGTGGGCATCGCCGCGTCCATAGGCACGGTGCTGCACTTCATGTTCAACGGCTACCCCGTCACCCTGGGCGGGGCGAACACTCCCCTGCTGACGTTCGACGCGTTCGCGGCGGTGTTCTCCCTGGTGTTCCTGGCGGTGGCGGCCTTCGTGGTGCTCGCCTCGGCGAGGTACGTTGAGAAGGACAGGCATCTGGCGGAGTACTACTCCCTGCTCATGCTCGCCACCGCGGGCATGATGGTCGTGGCCGGGGCCGACGACCTGCTCATGCTGTTCGCCGGTCTCGAAGCGACCTCCCTGGCGTCCTACGCCCTGGTGGCCTTCCGCAAGAAGGACAAGAGGGGGTCCGAGGCGGCGGTGAAGTACGTCATCATCGGCGGACTGTCCAGCGCGATCTCGCTCTACGGCATGTCGCTGCTGTACGGCGTCACCGGGACCACCAACCTGGAGGGCATGAACGCCGCCCTCGCCAACCTGGGCAGCCTGGATGCGGTGGCCCTGCTGGGCATAGGCATGCTCATCGCCGGGTTCGGCTTCAAGGTCGCCCTGGTGCCCTTCCACATGTGGGCCCCCGATGTGTACGAGGGCGCCCCCAGCACCATCTCGGCCATGCTGGCGGCCGGCTCCAAGAGCATGGGCATAGTCCTGCTGTTCAAGCTCTTCCTTGTCGCGCTCATCGCGCTCAAGGCGGACTGGCAGCCGGTGGTGTCCATCATCGCCATCCTGACCATGACCCTGGGCAACGTGGTCGCTCTGTCGCAGACGAACATGAAGAGGATGCTAGCGTACTCGTCCATCGCCCAGGCGGGCTACATGCTCATCGCCGTGGCGGTGGCCACCGACTTCGCGGTCGGCAGCGGCATATTCCACATCGTGACCCACGCCTTCATGAAGGGCGGGGCGTTCGTGATCGTGGCCGCTCTCGCCTACACCGCCCTGGGGGAGAACATCGCGGACTACAAGGGGCTCGCCAAGAGGGCCCCCTTCCTGGCCTTCACCATGATGGTCCTGATGTTCGCCCTGGCCGGCATCCCGCCCCTGTCAGGGTTCTGGAGCAAGATGTTCCTGTTCGGTGCCGCCGTGGACGCCTCGTCGATCGCGGCGAACAACTGGATGCTGTGGCTGGCCATTGCCGGCATACTCAACTCCGCGCTGTCCCTGTACTACTACGCCCGCGTGGTCAAGTACATGTACGTCGAGGAGGGCCCCAGCAAGGAGCGCATAAAGCTCCCCTGGACCATGACCGCGGCCGTGGCCGTCTGCCTGCTCGCGACCATCCTGATCGGCCTGTGGCCCGACCAGGTGTTCGGGGCTTGCCTGGATGCCGCGAGGGCCCTGCTGGGCGGCGGCGGCCTGGGCTAGGCCGGTTCGGGAGCCTAAACCCCTTTCCTCCAACCTTTTAACGCGTCGAGGGCGGAGATCGTCCCGACGAGCTTGTTTTCTTCATTTACGACTATGAGCTCGCTGATGCCGTAGTTCTCCATGACCTTGAGCGCGTTGATCACCGATTCATTCTCCGGTATCTGCACGCACGGGGAGCTGCCGGTGAGCTGGCACGCGCTCAGGAAGCTCTTGACCTCCGTGTCCCTGAGGTCCTTGCCGTCCGCCACCATCCTGCCGACGTCGGCGGCCGAGGCGATGCCGATTATCTCGTCCCCGTCCTGGACGACCACGCTGGGATGGTTGCTGTAGATCATAGCGTCGAGTACGTCGGCCATGGTCCCGCTGCGCGGCGCCGTCACCAGCTGCCGGTCCATGCAGTCCTTCACTGTGCTTGAGGTCCGTTGCCGCCCTTCCATCATGCTTGCACGTTCGGAGCGGGCGGGATATTACCGTTCCGATTGCTCCGCGGCGCGCAAAATGGCAACGCCAGGCCTCCAACGTACTGGGTTTGGCTCATAAGCGTTAAGTAACACTTTAGTGTTAGGTCGCGACATGGTAGCAAGCTGGGATGCGCCCATAAAGGACGAGCTCCGTAAGGTCGAAGAAACCATGGTACGGAGCGTGGAGACCCAGCAGCCCCTGCTTACCGAGATCGCCAATCACATTCTGACCTCCGGGGGCAAAAGGATGCGCCCGGGAGTGGCCCTCCTGGCGTTCCGCAGCGTCGGGGGCGCCGACCCCGATAGGGTCATCCAGCTCGCCGCCGCCTTCGAGCTTATCCACTCCGCCAGCCTGGTCCACGATGACATCAACGACGGCGCGCGGACCAGAAGGGGGCACGTGTCGGCGTACCGCAAGTACGGCACCCAGAAGGCCATCATAACCGGCGACTTCCTTTTCGTGCAGGGCTTCCGCCTGGGCGGGATCCTGGAGATCGCGGAGGTCATCGAGATCGTCGCGGACGCCTGCCAGCGGATGGCCGAAAGCGAGATCCTGCAGATACAGGTGGAGCACGATACCCATACCCCCCTGGAGGTCTACAAGGACATCATCGACGGGAAGACCGCCGAGCCCATCCAGGCCAGCGCCCGTGTCGGCGCTTACGTGGGAGGGGGGTCCGCCGACCACCTCATCGCCTTCGGCAACTACGGGCTGAATATCGGCTTCGCGTTCCAGATCATCGACGACATCCTCGACATCATAGGCGACGAGGCCGACATCGGGAAGCCCCGGGGCATGGACATCGTGGAGGGAAAGCCGAACCTGCCGATCATGCTGGCCATGCACGACGAGAAGAGCGGGGCCAGGATCAGGGACATCTATCAGAAGGGGGAGAAGACCAGGGCGGAGGTCGAGGAGGCCTTGGCCCTGGTAAAGGCCTCCGGGGCGGTGGAGGCGGCAAGGAAGCACGCCAACGATCTCCGGGACAAGGCCGTCGCGGCCATAAAGGACATCGAACCATCCATCTACAAGGACGCCCTGATAGCCTTGGCCGACAGTGTGGTCGAGAGGAAGGCCTGAGGATGAGGACCGATTACGACGTCATCGTCGTGGGCTGCGGGCCCGCCGGCAGCAGCACCGCCGAGCACGCCGCGCTGGGCGGGGCGAGCGTCCTGGTCCTGGAAAAGAAGAAGAACGTGGGCGAGCCGGTGGCCTGCGGAGAGTTCATGCCCCTCCTGGAGGAGATGGAGGCCATCCTGCCCAACTCGCCGGACCTGGGGCCGCTGTTCGATGTCCCCGAATCCCTCATCTCCCGCCGCATGGACATATTCCGCATTCTTTCCCCGAACCGCCACTGGGACGTTCCCTTCAAGGGGTACACCACCGACCGCGACCGCTTCGACAAGCACCTCGCGGAGAAGGCCCGCAAGGCCGGGGCGGAGATCGCTACCTCCGCGCAGGTCATAGATGTCAACGGCACCGAGGTGAGGACCAGGGACGCGACGTACCGCGCCAAGGTGGTGGTCGGCGCCGACGGCCCGGTCTCCAAGGTGGCCGCCTGCCTGGGACTGCCGAAGAACCAGGACCCCTATCCCGCCATCACCGCGCAGGCGGAGGGCGACTTCGAGCCGATCATGGAGATGCACTTCGGGAGCGTCGCCCCCGGCGCGTACGCGTGGGTGCTGCCCAAGGGCAAGGGGGCCAACGTGGGGGTGGGAGTGGCCCGCCGCTGGGCCGACGGGAAGCTCACCGACTACTTCGACGCGTACCTGAAGCAGAGGGGGCTGAATATCGTCACCCGCCCCATCGGCAAGTACGTGCCGTCCAAGGGCCCGCTGGACCGGACCGTCGCAGAGCACGGCCTCCTGGTGGGGGACGCCGCCGGGCACGTCATGGCGGTGAACGGGGGAGGCATTCCCATAGCCATGATATGCGGCCGCCTGGCCGGGCGTGTCGCCGCGGAGCACGTCGCCAAGGGGGTCCCGCTGTCCAGGTACGAGGATCTGTGGAGGCACCAGGTGGCCAAGCCGCTCCGCACAGCGGTCCACACCAAGATGCTGGCGGACCTGTTCTTCGGCAGCAACCGCCGCCTGGAGTTCTCCATGAATGTGCTGGGCGCCAGGAGGATGGGGAACATCCTCAGGTGCAGGCCGTCATTTCCGTGAGCGGACCGAGCGCAGGGCGCTGCCGCACACTGGGCAGTCGGGGTAGTTCTTATCCCATTCCTTCCTGCAGCCGACGCAGCGGTACTTCCACGTGAGGGTTTCCTTGATCTCCTTCATCCCCACCCCCCGGTACTTCAGCCCCATCACCCTGGCCAGGTTCTGTATGGAGTAATCGTCGGTGAGCAGGGTGGCGCCGAGGTCCACGGTCAGGGCGAGCACCTCCAGGTCGGTCGGCGAAAGCCTCGCGTCGTCCCCGGTGCGGGCCGCCGCCTCCCTGACCTTCCGCAGGGCCGCCTCGGTGGGCGATGACACCTTCAGCAGGTCGTCCCAGAAGCGCAGACGGGGGTCCTCGTACTTCCTCAGCTCGGCGATGACCCCGGGGGTGGCGTGCGCCTCCCCGGGAGGGAGGTCCTGCATGGAGAACAGCGCAGAGGTGTCCAGAACGAACTTCACGCACCGCCATGGTGGCCGGGCGTGAAAAAGTATTCGCAATCCCTAAATAGGGACGTGCTTTTTCGGACATCCATGACTGACATAATGGTGGAGCAAGCGGTGATCGACTTCATCCTCACGAACAAGAAGGACTACCGCGTGTCCACTTCGTGCTCCGGCCCTGTCGTCGTACCCACCGAGATGAAGGCCCCCAAGGAATCGGACCTCCAGATCAAGGTGGGCGACTTCATATTATACATCTCGCGCGTCCAGGCCCGCTATATCAGCAAGGTCACCGCGGACATGCTGGACCCCTCTAGGTACCTGAGCTGCTCGTACTACTGAGCAGGAAGGCCTCCTCCGCGGCCTCTTCCGCCAGCTTCTCGAGGTCCAGGTTCCCCTCCTGGACCCTGATCATCTCTACAGTGGCCATGGTAGCGGGGTGGAAGGGCACCGCGCTGCATGGCATGCTCTTTTGGATCGATATATCATAGGTGCCGATGCGCTTGGCGATGTTCTCGATCTCCAGCTTGTCCAGGCCGATCAGGGGGCGCAGCACCGGGAAGCCCAGCCCGTTCTCCTCGGCCGCCAGGTTGTGCAGCGTCTGGGAGGCCACCTGGCCCAGCGACTCGCCGGTCACCACGGCATCCGCGCCAAGGTCCCGGGCGACATTCCTGGCGACCTTGAGCATGGTGCGCTTGCACAGCACGCACTGCAGCTCCCTCCGGCAGTGGCGGGAGATCATCAGCTGATCATATCCATGCGGGGCGACGTACAGCGGCACATCGCGCCCCAGGCCCCTGGCCAGCTGGCCGGCCAGCTTCTGTACCTTATCGATGACGGCGTTGTCGGAGTAGGGGCGGTTGTCCATGTGGAGCAGGACGACCTCGGCCCCGTTGCGCCCGATAAGGTCGGCGGCCACCGGGGAGTCGATCCCGCCGGAAAGAAGGCACACCACCCTCAGGACCGCTGCCCCCCGAGACGGAATGAACGCATGGTATCACTGAGGAACATTGGACCAGGTTCAGGTGTTGAACTTCGGGGTATCCTGGGTGAAGCCAGGGTATCCGTAGTCCTCTTCCTCGTCGTCATCGTCCGAGTCGACCACGATGGTAAACAACATGTTCAAGATCTCCCTCATCTGCTTCATCTCGGTCTTGAGCTCGTTTATCTCGCGGATGAGATCCTCATTGGTCTTGGTCATCGTTCACCCTCCGCCTTGTCCAACAACGATTATTGATGTCAACCGCTCGCGGAGATATCCGCGAGCTTGTAACCAAGCTCCGCCTCAACTGCCTTCCGGCCTTCGGCCTCAACACTCGCTACATTTGGCTGGTCGACAGACAGCCTGCCGTCCTAAGCATCCATAGGACAGCGGTGATCGGGAGCATGTTCGGAACTTCAGCGGTCTTTCTCTCCGTCTGGGAGAGCGCCTTGCTTCTTCCGAGGTATCCGAGGATCCCGTATGTTCAACGCAATGTTGTTCTACTATTAATCTATTAGGCGTCGCTCCGTGTTGCGATCAAAAAAATGAGTTCTATGCTCCTTCCTAAAGAGCGCGCTTATTGATTTTTCTTTTTAACTGGCTCAATAAAAAAATGGGGCGCGGAAGGGGGGCCTTGCCCCCGTTCCCGCATCAGTAGTTGATGTCGCCGTAGTCGTCGGCGACCTTGCGGCTCTCGGTCCTCTCGCACGGCTCGCACCTTAGCGACTTGCCCTGCTTGGCGAGGGGGGAGCGGCACTTGCGGCAAAGGGCCTTGATGACCCCGAAGTGCGGTTCTTGGGTGGAGAGCTGCACTGATGGCCTGGTCTGTATGACCTTGGCCCGTATCAGGTCCCCGGGGCGGAACTCCCTGCCCACGTCCTGCACGTACTCGGAGGACAGCTTGGATATGTGGATGGTGGCGGAGGTCTCGCCGGTTATCTCGCGGTCCTTGCCCTCGGCGCCGATGATCTCGCAGATGGCCATGCTGGCCCTTACGTCGGTGATACGGCAGAACACGCTGTCCCCATTCTTCAGGGTCACCATGGGGTTCTTGGCCTTCACCTTGGCGACCTTCTCGGCGTCGTCGAGCTGGAGCTCGCCGGCCAGGGAGGACAATATCTTCCCGTCATGCTCGTAGGTGCCTTCCGCGGGCATGTACTCCTCGGCCACGGCGACCTCGTCGCCGGGCAAAACGGTCTTTCCTGTCATTTGGTCACATCCGATGAAATGCACAACAGCGCTACTTCGATATCCTTCTTCTTTCTGTCGTGGAAGTCGAACATATGAGGGATTTGTAATTTATAGCTTTTCTGGCAGAACACTTCGGCCCCCAGGGACCTCAGCATGACGTTCAGGAACTCCACCGTCCCCGCGTTGTGGAGGCTGTACACCCTTGGCGCCGTCCGCACCGCCGCCTCCAGAAAGGGGCGGTCGGCATGCTTCTTTTGCGAGCCGAAGGGGGGGTTCATGACCACGGTGTCCGCCCTGAGGTCCACGTCCCTGACGTCGCTCTCGACGAGAACGACCTCCGCCCCGAACGCGCTGATGTTCCGTGCGGCATCCTCGATGGCGGCGTGGTCCACGTCCACGCCCGTTACCTTGCTGGCGCCGAGCGCCCACGCCCCGATGGAGAATATCCCGCTGCCGCACCCCAGGTCCGCCACCGACCGCCCGGCGATGTCGCCGAAGGAGTAGGCGGTGTACAGGACGTCAGCGGCGATGGCCGCGGGGGTGGAGTACTGCTCCAGGCCGGCCTTGGGGACGGAGTGCGGCGGCACCTTCTGCAGCAAGCGTTCCAGCTCGTTCTTCTTCATGCCGCCTCAGTGCAGGCCCAGGTCCAGGAAGTCCGCGCTGGTGAGGATGCCGATTATCGTTCCCCGGCGGGACACCAGGACCGCCTCCTCCCTCTGGAGGTGCAGGGACGCCAGCTCGATGGGGGTGTCCTCGCTGAGAATGGGGAAGGGGTCCTCCATGATGGTCTCCACCTTGGTCTGCATGACCTCATCATAAGACTTGCGCTGGTTCCTCGTTTCCTCTATAGTATAGTCACGTATGCGGTCGTCGGTGATGCCACCCACGATGCGATCGCCCACCAACACCGGGAGCTGGGTGAAGCGGCCCTTCACCATCTTGTCCACTCCTTCACCCAGGGTGGAGTCGGGAGAGATCGACACCACGCCCCTGGTGGCCAGGTCGCCCACGGTGAACCGGGCGCCCATGTTCTTGCCCTCCAGGGCGCGCTTCTTCAGGATGTCCTCGAAGGCGTTGAAGATCTTCCTCACGTTGTCGTAGGAGGGGTCGATGCTTCCCTTCTCGATCTTGGCGATGAGCGACTGCGACACGCCGGCCAGGGACGCCAGCTCCCTCTGGGACAGGTCCAGCCGCTTCCTCATCTGCCGTATCTCGTCAAGGTCGGGCAGCTGCGGGATAAGGGTCAGCTTGAGCGATGACATGGGTGAGGCTCCTCTTTAGAATCCCATATGCATACTTTCTATAAATATTCTGGAATTAACTTTTCGGTCCCCGGCCGTAACCCCCCATCGGTGCCGATCTCGACATCCGGCATCGGGAACGGCCCGCGGCCCCCTGTTCTGGACCGACCCGATACGCCGCTTTTGGCCGGTACGTACGGAGCCCCGGCCTCGCGGCGGGGCCGCGCCGGAGCCTCCGGAAGGCGCGGAAAGGCCTCCGTTATCGGTCCAAGGAACGAAAAAGCGTGGAACACATTCAACGAGGGTAAAAGTTGATTCTTCAATGCTTCAAAAATCTGTTGATAAAGTAAAAAAATGTACATGTATCTAGAATAATTCGAATAACATAGACATACCTGGCGAAATTTCTTAAAAAAGTATACGAATTCCGAAAAATTTTATTCTTCTGAGACTCATTTTGGCAACAACGATTAATAAACCGAAATGGTTCATGATATTGCGGACATACCGACAGATGTCTAATGACGGTCGCTTAGAACCGTGTCGTTCCGACGCTCGTCTAAAGACATCGTAAAGTTCGAAGCAATTGTCCCATAAATTGAATATAGGCAACACCTCGGGGTGAGTGAATGCGACAAGATAACACGGAACACGGCAGTACCAACGGAAGGGACACGCTCCCTCAGCTCCCCACCTACGGGGCCGACAAGCCGCCTGGCCTCACCTACATGATGGGCGGTTGCGGTATCGCCGGCTGCTTCGATGTCAGCGGCGGCAGGATCTCCGGGGAGCAGATCGGGCGCATGCTGTGCACCATGAACGAGAGGGAGAACGGCCTCGGCTCAGGGTACGTCGCGTACGGCCTCTTCGACCAGCACAAGGACGACTACTGCCTGCAGTTCTTCTTCGACCACGAGAAGGCGATGTCCTCGGTGGAAGAGTACCTGAAGGGCCGCGGGGAGATCCTCAAGGACGAGCCCGTCTACACCAAGAAGACGTCCTCCATGAAGCCGCCCTACCCGATGGTGTGGCGGTACTTCTTCCAGCCCGACCCCGGGTCGGAGAAGTTCAGGATCAGGGACCAGGCCCCCGACGAGTGCGTCGTGGAGACGGTCATGGGCATCAACGGGATCATCCCCGGTGCCATCTGCATCTCCAGCGGCAAGGACATGGCCGTGTTCAAGGGGAACGGCTTCTCCTACGAGATCGCCGACTACTACGACCTGGGCAGGTACGACGCCCAGATGTGGCTCTCCCACTCCAGGTTCCCCACCAACACTCCCGGCTGGTGGGCCGGGGCCCACCCCATCAGCCTGCTGGACTGGTCCGTCTGCCACAACGGCGAGATAACCTCCTACGGCGTCAACAAGCGCTTCGTGGAGATGAACGGGTACCGCTGCTCCCTCCTCACCGACACCGAGGTCGTCACCTATCAGTGGGACCTGCTGGTGCGGCGGCACAAGCTCCCCATCCAGGCCGCGGGGTTCGCCATGGCCCCGTGGTACTACGGGGACATGAAGCGCCTGGACCAGAAGAGCCGGGACCTCGGGAATCAGCTCAGGGTCACGTACAAGGAGGCGTTCCTCAATGGGCCGTTCTCCATACTGGTCGGCCGGTCCAGGCCGGAGATCACCATGATCGCCATGGCCGACCGGAAGAAGCTCCGCCCCCTGCTCATCGGGCAGTCGGCGGATAAGAAGAGGGTCTACGCCGCCTCGGAGGAATGCGCGGTGCGCATCGTCGATGGGACGGCCGACACCTGGGTCGCTAACCCGGGAAGCCCGATGATCGCCAAGATGGGTGAAGGGATCATCCGTCGCGGCAACGAGACCGAACCGTTCCAGGGGGTGTTCTGTTGAGCCCCGCCGCTCAATCCGAGTCCGAAAGGAAAGCCGACGCGATAATACTAGACAAGTTCCAGCCAGTGATCAACCGCGACAGCTGCCAGATGTGCAAGAGGTGCCTGAAGGAATGCACCTACGGCGCGCTGGAGGCCAAGGGCAACCGCATATGGTATAAGGGCGGCTGCGTGGCCTGCATGCGCTGCGCGTCCTTCTGCCCCAACCGGGCCATCGAGATCAGGCAGCTGCCGCCCCAGATGGCGCCGCACGCCACCTTCAACGACCGCATACGCCAGGGCATCATCTCCCAGGCCAGCTCCGGCGGCGTCCTGCTGTCCTCCTGCGGGAACGACCTCCCCTACGGCACCATCTTCGACGACCTGCTGCTGGACGCGGCCCAGGTCACCAACCCCGCCATCGACCCGCTGAGGGAGACGGTGGAGACCAGGACCGTCCTGGGCCGGCGCTCCGGCCGGGTCAGGGTGTCCGAGGACGGGTGCGTCACCGAGGACGGGGGCTCCGGGCCGTTCGTGGTCATGGATATGCCGCTGATGCTGGGGCACGTCTCCCTGGGCGCCATCAGCTACAACGCCCAGAAGTCGCTGTTCATGGCCGCCCAGGAGCTGAACATCCTGGCCGGTTCCGGGGAGGGGGGGCTGCACAAGGACTTCTACAAGTACGCCGCCAACATCAACAGCGAGGTCGCCTCAGGGAGGTTCGGCGTTACCCCCGAGTACCTGAAGAGGACCGCGGCGGTGGAGATCAAGATCGGGCAGGGCGCCAAGCCGGGCCACGGCGGCCACCTGCCGGGGGAGAAGGTCTCCGAGCTCATATCATCCACCAGGATGATCCCCCAGGGCACCGACGCGCTGTCCCCGTACCCTCACCATGATATCTATTCCATCGAGGACCTTCAGCAGCTCATCTCAGTGCTGAAGGAGAGCGTGGAGTACAAGGTGCCGGTGGGCGTCAAGATCGCCGCCGTGCATAATGTCGGCGCCATCGCCTCCGGCGTGGTGAGGGCGGGAGCGGACTTCGTCACCATCGACGGCTTCCGCGGCGGGACCGGCTCCACTCCCAGGATCATCCGGGACCACGCCGGCCTCCCCATCGAGGTGGCCGTGGCGGTGGTGGACAAGCGCCTCACCGACGAGGGCATCAGGAACCGCGTCACCCTGTGCGCCGGCGGCAGCATCAGGTCCTCCGCGGACATGGTCAAGGTCATCGCCCTGGGCGCCGACGTGGCCATGGTGTGCACCGCGCCCCTCATCGCCCTGGGCTGCCGGGTGTGCCAGTCCTGCCACCGCGGGCTGTGCTCGTGGGGCATCGCCACGCAGAGGCCCGAGCTGGTGGCCCGCCTCGATCCCGAGGTCGGCTCCAAGCGGGTGGTCCGCCTGCTGCACGCGTGGAACGAGGAGCTGAAGGAGATCCTGGGGGCCATGGGCATCGACTCGGTCGAGTCGCTCGTGGGCAACCGCGACCGCCTGAGGTACTTCGGCCCCAACCCCAAGATCGCCGAGATCATGGGCGTGAAGCACATCGGCGAAGGCTGGGGATGAGATGATGGGCGCCATCTGCTCTGACGTCCGCGTGAACGGCGACGGCTGCGAGGAGACGGTCATCGACGCCTCGGCCAAGGACCCGTACGGCCGCCCCATCGACTTCCGCCTGGTGAACGCGGAGATAAGGAGCGCCGTGCGCGGCGGCGCCAGCCGCATCGTGGTGGAGGGCGTCATGGGCCAGAGGTACATCGCCTCCGCCTGCACCAGCAAGGACCTGTACATTGGGATCAGGGGGACCCCGGGCAACAACCTGGGCGCGTTCCTCGACGGGCCCACCATCGAGGTGTTCGGCAATGCTCAGGACATGACCGGCAACACCATGTCCTCCGGGCGCATCGTCGTCCACGGCAACGCCTGGGACGTTACCGGGCTGGCGGCCAGGGGCGGACGCATCCTAGTGAAGGGCAGCTCCGGCACCAGGGTCGGCATCCACATGAAGGAGTTCGCCGAGCATCGCCCCTCCATCGTGATCGGCGGGAGGGCCGGCGAGTACCTCGGGGAGTACATGGCCGGGGGCGCCATACTCGTGCTGGGCATCGGGGTCCCCCAGAACGCGTCCCCGGTCGGCTCGAACCTCGGCACCGGCATGCACGGGGGCGCGATATTCGTCCGCGGCAAGGTGGAGCAGCACCAGCTGGGCGTGGCCGCGGCGTTCAAGGAGCTGACCGACGAGGACAGGGGCAAGCTGGAGGAGCTGGTGTCCGATTACGAGAAGGCCTTCGGCGTCAGCGTCCCGCACGACTGGTCGGACATCAGGAAGATCGCCCCGACATCATCGAGGCCCTTCCGCGGACATTTCGATCCCACCGCGATCTGAGGTCAGATGCCGGGGAAGCGCATCACCGACTCGAGAACGATGCGCACCTCGACGTCCTTCAGGCCGATGGGGATAATCGAATTGGCGATGGTGTTGTCGAGGGTCCGGTTGTCCGGCGCGTGAAGCCGGACCATGGCCCTTTTCCCCCCGCTCACCAGCAGGACCTCCATGACCCCTTCCACGTCCTGGAGCTTCCTCAGGTCCTTGGAGCTGATCCCCTCGTCGATGTTCGCCAGGATGATGGCGTCAGATTGCATCCCCATCTGCTCGTTGTTGACGATGGCGGCGTAGCCGAGGATGACGTTGTAGTCCTCCATCCTCCTGATGCGGTCCCTAACCGTGGAGGGA
Organism: Methanomassiliicoccus luminyensis B10; assembly: GCF_000308215.1. Taxonomy (NCBI): domain Archaea; kingdom Methanobacteriati; phylum Thermoplasmatota; class Thermoplasmata; order Methanomassiliicoccales; family Methanomassiliicoccaceae; genus Methanomassiliicoccus; species Methanomassiliicoccus luminyensis. The sequence continues at coordinate 19,242 of NZ_CAJE01000003.1, read as the reverse complement.
GACCTCCGAAGCTTTGACGCTATCTCCCGGTAGGTCATCTTCCCGTCCATCTTGAGGAGCTTTAGGATCCGGTGGTTCATATCGTCAACGGCGACCAAACTGCGCTCACCTGGCCCAGAGTTACATAAGACGTGTGGCCGAATTTAAATGTTTTCTCAAAAACGGGGATAGAACCTGGTTTTAACGCTTAAAACGTGCCGTTGATGACGGGGACCGCTGAGGCGTGAGCCGGGAGGCACGGAGCGGCCCGAGATCATTATGCTGGACGGGGCGTTCCCGCGAGCGTGGTCCGAGGCGGGGGCCCGCCGCCCGGGCCTTGCTGAGCGTTTTCTAATTATAGAACACAATGCACGTATGTATATATCCGATATTCGATTTTAGTACTAGTTGGATAATATATCCAATTAAGCTGGTCATTTGGACCAATCCTCCAAAATAAGGCAGGTTTAGCCATTGATGCGCGGTCCCGGCGCGCGTACCGGGGGGAGTGCTAGAATCTGCGTCTAAGTCTGAAACCACTTCCCAATCTCTTCCCTGCACCATCTTCTGCTTCTGAGAACGATGTTCTTCCCAGCGTTAGCTGAAGGGCCTGCGCTTTGCCAGGGGGATCGCGTGGTCCGGCTCATGCGCCGCTGGCGGTCTCTCCGGCCGTCTCCAGGGCGGGCGGGAGCTTGGTGATCCGGACCGACAGGATGCGGTTCTTGGCCATCTTCTCGATGGCGAACTCCACGCCCTCGTGCTGGATGACGGGGCGTTCCTTCACGGTGGGTATCCGGCCCAGCTTGGCGATGAGGAACCCGTTGAGGGTATCGTACTCGTCCGAGGGAAGGCATACGCCCGTGATGTCGCATACCTTGTCCAGGTCGACCAGGCCCTTGACCAGGAAGGTGTGGTCGTCGAGCGGCTCGATCTCCTTCTCCTCCTCGTCGTACTCGTCGCACAGGCTGCCCACGATCTCCTCGAGGATGTCCTCCATGGTGACCAGGCCGGCGGTGCCGCCGTACTCGTCGATCACGACGGCGATGTTCTCCTTTTCCTTCTGGAACTTCTTCAGCAGGTCATTGATGGGCATGCTGTCCGGAACGATGATTATGGGGCGGATGAGGCCTTCCACGGTGAAGGGGTTGCCCTGGATCCTCTTCTCGTACACGTCCCTGATGTTAATGAACCCCACCACGTTGTCCCGGCTGCCCTCGCACACCGGGTACCGGGTGTACTTCTCCCGTATGGCCGTTTCGATCATCTTGTCGGCGCCGTCGCCCTTGAACAGGCACACCATGTCCGGGCGGGGCATCATGACGTCCCTGACGACCTTGTCGGTGGCCTCGAAGATGTTGTCCACGTAGGTGTACTCGGTCTTGTCGATAAGGCCGTGCTTGTAGCTATCCTCGACCAGCATCTGGAGCTCCTCGTCGGAGTGCGCGTTCTCGTGCCCGTCGGACACCGCGGAGTAGCCCATCAGCTTCAGCAGCCCGTTGGTGGCGGTGTTGAACAACCACATGATGGGGTAAGTGAGCCGGTAGAAGTACACCAATGGCATGGCGGTGGCGGTGGCGAACTTCTCCGCGTTCAGGATGGCCAGGGACTTGGGGACCAGCTCGCCTATCACGATGTGCAGCATGGTAATGGCCAGGAACCCTACCACGATGGAAATCGTGTGTATGGTCGCAGAGCCCAGCCCTATCCAGCTCAGGACCGGGCCGATGATGGCGGACACCGCAGGCTCGCCGATCCAGCCCAGCGCCAGGGAGGCCAGGGTTATGCCCAGCTGACAGGCCGACAGGTACAGGTTGAGGTCCTTCACCGCGATCTGGGCATATTTCGCTCCCCGACGTCCACCAGCCGCGAGAATGTCTATCTGTGATTTTCGCACCTTCACTAGCGCGAATTCCGCGGTCACAAAGAACGCGTTCATCAACACGAAGAAGATGACGAGCAGTATGTCTATTATTATCATTTAATTATTCAGTCCTACCAAATCCAGACAGTCCGGCCCATGCCGGAACAACTTAGGAAGATGTCTCATTTGAGGCATATCTTCAAATGCAGAATATATAGATAAAGCTATGTGTCATAGCTGAGGCGTTGGAATAGTGAACACATTATAAGATATGGACGCCGCTTTTCGTAGGCGGATACAAGTATTCCAGAGGCAGAGGTCTCTTCCCGAGGCGTCCCAAGGACGTCCGTTCCCTTATCTCCGCGCTCTCGGAGAGGGGAGGGACGCAGGACAGTACATTGACGGGCCGGTCCATGCCCAGAGGTCACGGGGCAAGAAAGGTCTGGGGCGGGCGCCTGAAGCCGGCACCTCGCCCCGGAACGGATTTACCGGAGCTGGCCGGCGGCGCGCAGCTCTTCGGTGACCTTGTTGACCGCCCTCTCGATGTCGATGGGGGTCTTGCCACCGGTGGCGACCAGTCTGCCGGAGCCGAAGATCAGCAGGACGATCTTGGGGTCGAACATGCGGTACACCAGGCCAGGGAACTGTTCCGGCTCGTACTCCACCCTCTCCAGGCCGAAGGAGATGGCGATGGCGTTGAGGTTCACCTCTTGGCCAAGGTCCGAGGACGCTACGATGTTCTGGACGACTACATCCGGCTCCTTGGTCACGGCGATGCCCGCTTCCCTGATCCTCTCGATCACCTTCTTGATGGCGGAGTGTACCTGGGCCGAGCTCTTGGCCCCGGTGCACACGATCTTGCCGCTCCTGAACAGGAGGAGCGCCGCCTTCGGGTCCTTCACACGGTAGATGAGGCCAGGGAACTGTTCCGGCTCGTACTCAGAGCCCTCCAATACCAACGCTAACGCTTGCAGGTCGAGCTCGATGCCCAACGAAGCGGAGGCAACTACATTCTCGATCTTGTATGTGGAAATGGAAAAACCTCCAATAGTCGATTAAATACTCAATCATATAAATACTATTTAAATAGGACGCTCGGCGGGCCCGTCGCTCCCTCGGATGTCCCTCCCGGCGATCGGGCCAGAAATGAAAAGAAAGTGCCGTGGGGGCGCCTCCGGTCACGGGGAGACGCGCCCGGCCTCACTCGCTTCCAGTCTTCTTCGGGACCCTCACCACCATCACCGGGCAGGAGGCGAACCGGACGACCTTCTCCGCCACGCTGCCCAGGAGGAGGTGGGCGAGCCCGGTGCGGCCCAGGGTCCCCATGACGATCAGATCGTAGTTACCGGACGCCTTGGCTATCTCGTCCGCAGGGTTCCCTTCCTTTACGACGGTCCTGACCGGGACGCCCAGCTTCTCGCCCTCCTTGCGGACCTGACCGACCGCGGAGTCCGCACCATCCTTCAGAAGCTGGTATATCGGCGACATGGTGGTGCTCTGCGCGGCGTAGGCCAGGCCGACCGCGTCCATCACGCTTATAGCGGTGACCTCCGCGCCTGTCATCTTAGCCAGCTCCAAACCTTTGGCCACAGCGACCTTTGCGTTGTCGCTCCCGTCGGTGGGGATGAGTATCCTGCGGAACGGTTCCATGAGGACGAACAACGGCGTGGACGGACATATAGGTTGGTAGCCTGATCCCGCGCCACCGAGGATCGGTCGAACCATCGATTTCGATCCATGCCTGCACGTTCTTGAGGGCATCGCATCCAGCAAATGCTCGCCCCCCTTCCAGGCATAAGCCTTGGAGAGCTCGTCCGGGATGTGCGGGCCGAGGGCTTCGAAGCTGACCGGCGACCCTGAGGCGGCAGGGCCGTTGGTGCTAGGTGATTAAACGGGCTAAATGATACTTGATCTGCGATCGGACCTCAAGGGAGCGTGTGGGAGATTAAGGAACTTGATATCAAAATGTACAAGGCGGGGATCATCAGGGGGATGGAAGATGTAGCCAATGAGTGGTTGAGCTTCTTGAGGGACAATGGGGAAGCGGGCATGGAGACCTTGAAGAACGAAAAGGTGTACTTGGAATCGTATTTCCAGGCCAAGGAAGGCGACTCCACGTATGTGTACATGCTCATAGTGGCAAAAGACGTGGAGGCGGCCAACAATATAGCGGGGGAGAGCAAGAACGACATCGACCTGAAATATTTTGAATATATGGGCAGATGCATCGACCCGTCCTCGGTGACGGTCCTGGACTGCAGCTTCTACATGGAGAACCTGTCAGGGCTACACGATTGAGATCTAAAGTCCGTCCCGCATGTTCGTGCTCCCTTTCTCATCGAGCACGCAAAATATGTGAGCGCACGGGGGGCTGGGTATCCGACATCCATGTGATGATCATGTTGGGCACATAGGGCCTCATGTCGGCCCGTCCTAGACCCGCAGCGCAAGCAGGGCCAGCGCTTCATTGCATCAAGGTCGTCGCCCTTCAGCCCGCCGGGCGCCGGATAATATGTGTGACGTTCAGCCCTATCTGCTTCACAGCCGGCAGCGGCGTTTTGCCCCGACCCCACATTATGAACGGGGTACCCCGCATCGATGTCCTTGAACAAGTGAGATATGACCTTTAATCCCTATCCCATCCCGAAAGACCGCTCGCGAATGAACAGGGCGAAAATACACCGAGATGATACAATATGGCCAACATGTCGATCAAGGATATCGGTGAAAAGCTCACCGAGGCGGGCAGATTGAAGTCCCGCCCACTGTGCATATACGGTTCTGAAACGGTCCCGGAGGGCGGGGTGCTCATAACCTCCGTCGATAAATGCCTGGTCAAGGCCATCTTCAAGGCCTCGCAGTGCGGTGACATGCCGCCCCTCTATTTCGGCAAGGGGGCGGTGGCGGGGTGCTGCCCCGGCGGCATCGGATGGACCGGGTACGGGCGCATCGGGCCGCAGCTGGAGTTCTTCGTTTCCACCGGCTCCCCGACATTCAGGAACGGGGAGGCCGAGTACCTCAAGGCCAGTCCTGAAATCGTCAGGAGATCGAAGGAGGGCGTGGGGGAGATCGCTCCCCCGGGAACGTACATCGTAGTGCGGCCGTGCGCGGACCTGGACAGCGACCCGGGGGTCAGGTCCTTCCTGTGCTTCGGGAACAGTGAGCAGATCCGCAACATGTCCTCCCTGGTGCACTTCGGGAGCACCGACCCGTTCAACCCGGTCCTGGCCGCATGGGGGCCGACCTGCGCCTCATGGATCACCTATCCTGCGGGGATGGCCGAGAAGGCGCCCCGGGGCTCCGCCTACCTGGGCCCCATGGACCCCACCGGCAACAACTGGTTCCCGGAGGGTCTGATGAGCATCGGCATCCCCGCGGACCTGGCGCGGTCCATGTGCGAGGACCTCGACAGCTCGTTCATCGTCCGCAGGCCCCACGTGGCCTATCCTGGATCGAGGGAGGACGTCTGCAAGCTGCCTTGAAACGAGTTTGAACGGGTTCGGCCAGCCATCATGCTGTAGCCCCATCCCCTGGGAACTCGGTCATCTTGTTCTCAGAAGGACCCTGTCTCGACTTCTCCGGCGCGCTGGTAGCTGGCTACGATGACCCCTTTCGGTGAGACTTTACTGTCGATCAGCCTGAACGCCGCTGGAACAGTGCCTTCGGCAAACAAGCGCTTTCCCGGGCCGAGCGTCAGTGGAAATATTTTTAGCCAAAGCTCATCGATCAGATTGTGCTTTAGGAGGGTCTGGATCAGATCGCTGCTGCCATGTACCTGAAGCTCGGGACCCTTCTGCGCCTTGAGGTCCGTTATCGCCTTCACTACATCGTCATGCAGTTGAACCGACCGCTCCCATGTGAGCTGCAAGGGATGCTTTGAGGCGACGTACTTGGTCGCCTGGTTGAACCCCATGTCTTCCTCCTGGTGATACGGCCAATAGGAAGCAAAGATATCGTACGTTTTCCTGCCCAGAAGGAGGTCGAATGGCCTTCCCATCTGCTCGGCCATTATCTTGTTCATGAACTCATCGAAATAGGGAGCCGTCCAGCCGCCATACTTGAAACCGCCGGTGACATCCTCTTCCGGTCCGCCAGGCGCCTGAATGACGCCATCCATCGTGACGAAGGAGAGAACGGTGACCTTCCTCATGCTGTTTTTTAGCCAGGCTCCGGCATTAATAGTTTGTGAACGTTCCCGAGTATCGCCCACATACTGAACCAGGTGACTATACTCGGCATTCAGAGTTATATGAACACAATATGAGGCCAGTTCACAGATCCTTTTATTTTTCTCTTGCAGCACAAATATATTTCTACGCAGGAAAAAAACTTTATCTCCATTCTCATTTCACAATGAACGAAGATAGTTCTCAAGGACGATAGATCATCATGAGTTGTCCATATGCAACAGAGGCAAGGCACGAGGGACCTTAGATGGATCAGGACGCCTTAGATAGCATAATCAAAGCCGGAGCAGTGACGAGGGAGGCTCGTCAGCTCGGGGCGGGCATGATCGGGGAAGGCGTAAGCCTGCTGAGCGTGGCCGAGGAAGTGGAAGCTCTCATCGAGAAGAGAGGGGCGAAGCCTGCATTTCCCGTCAATATCAGCATCAACCAGATCGCTGCCCACTATACTCCGGCCTCGAATGATGCTTCCACCTTCCGTCGAGGGGACGTGGTGAAGCTGGATGTCGGAGCGCATGTGAACGGCTACATGGGCGACACCGCGGTAACGGTCGAGGTAGGTACGAGGAACTGGTCCAGCTTGATCGATGCCCCGTCTAAAGCACTCTCGATGGTGATCGATATGATCAGTGAAGGAGTACCTATCAGCGCCATCGGAGGCACGATCGAGACAGGTATAAAAAGCAATGGTTTCGTGCCGATCCGCAACCTTGCCGGTCATGAGATCAAACGGCACAATCTGCACTCGGGCCTGTCGATCTCGAACTATGATGACGGCAACATCACGAAGGTTCACAACGACATGCTGCTGGCCATCGAGCCGTTCGCAACCGATGGAGCGGGGGAGGTCGGCAATTCGAAGCCGGGAAACATTTACATATTTCAAAGGGACCGTGAGATCAAGGACGCCGGTGCGAACCGCCTTTTCGACATGATCAAGGACGAGTTCGGAAGCCTGGCTTTCTGTGAGAGGTGGTGCACGGCCCTCGATCCCAAAGCTTCCGCACACCTTAGGACCCTGGTCAGGTATGGAGCGATCCATGCCTATCCGATCCTAACCGAAGTGAAGGGCGGGATGGTCTCCCAGACCGAGCACACCATACTCATAAACGGCTCCAGGGCCCAGGTGACGACCTAGAGCGCGAAGATCACGATCTTTTCTGATGCAAGGTTCGACGTGCGTTGTGGGGGGGGAAGGGGATCGAAAGCGACCTTTTTCTTGGCCGAGTAAAGGTCACTATCTTTTTTTTCCAGACGTAGCGGACCTTTCCCTGATTGCCAATCCCCAGGGAAATAATACCCATGGTGAAATGAAGCGCCTGCCGATATTGGACATCCTTGAGCCGCTCATCCTTGACCGCCCAAATGCAGAACCGGGATGCTGGACTCCAGAGGCATAGTGAGCACCGAGCCACTTATCCCGGCCGTCTCCTGCCACGGCATCAACAGCTCTACACTCAGCCGGCGTTCGGTCCGCTAATGATTCAAGTGATGCTAGAAGTCGGGACCGTTTCAAGTGAGGGGACCTCCGACCGACCGGCGGACAACTTGCACTCGACGAATGTCAGGCATAGGACCGCTGGTGAAAAGCAGCCTAATGGATGCCGCCGCTCATACGACAAGGTAGAGTAGTTCCCCGAACTCTAAACCGGTGAAAGAGAAAATACAAATTCAATTAGGGCGTACTGCTCAGTATGCAGCGCTGCAGCCCATCCCGGGTGGAGGGATGGCGTCAAGCACTGTTAAGACGGTACAAGGCCAGTGAGCACTACCGCAGCCGCTATACTCAGCAGTCCAAGGACCATTATGCGGCGGTGCTCGATTTTCTGGCCTGGTTCGAGGGGGAGAAGGTCCGGCATAGCGTGCTCAAGGAGCACTTCGTGGTCCAGAGGGAATCGACCAACCGGCGGTTGAGGATCGTGGCGGAGACGGTCATACCGGGAAAGCCGATGGCCCATCGCCCGGCCCCTCCCGAGAAGAGGATGTACGTTCATCAACTGTCAGTGATACTCGACGGCCTGATCGAGGCCGGCTTCGTGGAGCGGCACGAAGAACGCCCGGTCACCCGGCACGGCGAGGAAAGGCAAAGGCCCCAGGTCTTTTATAAGGTGGCCGCCAGCCAGATGGGTGAGCTATTGGACCCTGAGCTCAGCGTGACGATAGCGAAAGAGCGAGCTCCAGAGCAAGAGGACTCGTCATTCTGGGGCGCGATCAGGGAGAGGCTGCGGGAGATCGATCTCGATTCATCCGCCGTCGACGACGTCACTTTTTGTGCAGCTATGGAAGAGATAGCCAGAGCTATCGCAAACCCGGGCAGGAAATTGCTTGCGGCGAAGGATGATGGCGAACCCAGGAAAAAAGCAGCGAAAGATGAAGGCTACTGACGCTCCTGTCCTCCGGGACGTTCCACAGAACAAGGCGCTGCTCATTTCTGAGCTTGCGATCCGGTCGCTTCATGTCCCTCGGCTTGTTTGCCTGATCGGGACAGCTGGTTCCAGAAATGTATCCTTTCGATGGCCAGAGCGGTCTGGCTGGTGAACGCCTCGATCAGCCGCTCCTGCTCCAGCCTGATTATCCCATCCCGCTCCTCGGGCTTGATACCCATCACTCCCACCACCCCACTGGGGGTACGCAGGGGATAGAACTTGAGAACAGCGGAGGAGAGGGTGTCAGTGTCCTTCCCTGAGGCTTGGCCGTTCCGGTAGGTCCAATCGGCGGCGGTCATCTCCTTCTCGTCCAGGTCCAGGCCGCTATCGGAGAAGACCACTCCAAGGCAGCTTCCATAAGGCAGCAGATAAGCGGAGAGGCAGTTGCAGGACCTCTTCACGTGCCCGCTGACCGTCTCCAGCGCGCGTTCGATATCATTGGCGCTGGCCAGATCGATGCTCAGCGCGTACAGCGCGGAAGTGTACTCCTCTCTCCTCTGCGCCGCTGCGGCGTTGTCCCTCGATCGGACCACCAGCAGGCTGATCACCACCCCCACGAACAGGAAGGCGGCGAAGGTGACCAGGTATTCGGTGTCGATGATCCGCAAGCTGAAGTGGGGAGCCACGAAGAAAAAGTCGAACATCAGGACGCTCAGTGTCGCGGTGAAGACCGCCTTCCACAGGCCCCAGGTGACCGCCGCCACAACCACTCCGATCAGGTAGAACATGACTAGGTTCGTGGGGGACAAGTATGGCTTGAGGAAGTAGGCGATTATGGTTACGATCATTACTAGCCACGTGCAGTAAAAGTAGCGGTTCTTGACGGACGGCTGCTTCGGCCGGGCCTCGCGTTCGCCGCCCTTGCGCTCCTTCTCCCCCTCTCCGGTAATGACCAAGACATCTATCGGCCCGCTCAGGCTGACGATCTGATTAGCCACCGATCCGAGGATCAGCTCCTGCCACCGCGGCCGAGGCGGGCGTCCCACGATGATCCTGATGACATTGTTCTTCCGGGCGAAGCGGACGACCTCCTCGGCAATGGAAACGCCGAAGCTAGTGGCCGTCTTCGCTCCCATCTCAGCGGCGATCTCCAGCCCGCGCATGGCCTCCATGCGGTCCTTCCGGGAGAAGCGGCTGTGGGCGGGGGTCTCCACATAGATCGCGTACCATTCCGCCCGGAGCTCATCGGCCAGCCGGCGGGCCGTCCGCACCAGCCGCTCATTCAGCGCCCGGCTGTTACCAATGCACACCAGCAAGGTCTCGCTCGCCGGCCAGGGGCCAGGGATGGAGCGCATCTTCATGTACTCGAGCATCTGTTCGTCGACGTGGTCGGCGGCCCGGCGAAAGGTCATCTCCCGGAGCGCGATGAGATTGCCCTCGGTGAAGAAGTTCTCCACCGCGATAGCCGCCTGAGAGGGGATGTACACCTTGCCCTCCCAGAACCTCTGCATCAGCTCGTTGGGGGGGATGTCCACGATCTTGATCTCATTGGCCCCGTCCAGCACCGAGTCGGGAATGGTCTCGTGGACCTTCACCCCAGTGATCTGGGCGACCGCGTCGTTCATGCTGTCGAGATGCTGGATGTTGAGGGTCGTGTACACGTCAATGCCCGCTTCGAGCAGCTCCTGCACGTCCTGGTACCGCTTGAGGTGCCGCGAGCCGGGGGCGTTGGTGTGCGCGAACTCGTCCACCAGGGCCAGCTCGGGCCGCCTCGCTATCACCGCATCGATGTCTGGTTCCTTGAGCTGGAGGCCACGGTGCTCGGCTCCCCGGGGCGGCACGACCTCCAGGCCTGCCAGCAAGGCTTCGGTCTCCTTGCGGCCGTGCGATTCCAGAAGGGCGACGGCCACGTCTGTCCCCCGGTCCTGGCGGCGGTGGGCGTCCTCCAGCATGGCGTAGGTCTTCCCCACGCCGGCGGAGTAGCCAAGGAAGACCTTTAGCTTGCCGCGCGAACGCTTCTCTTCCTCCTTGACCACTTGCTGGAGCAGCTCGTCCGGGTTCGGCCGCCGATCCTCCGCCATCGGTTCACCCCCCTCCCATCATCAAGAACTCTACGATGGGCCCTAATGCCAAGGCGAGGAAATAACTTAGCGCCCCGAGGATCACTACCACGCCGATCAACCAGGCTATGAACAATGGGGTGTGTGTGGGCAGCGAGCCGGGGTTCGGCGGCACGATGTTCTTCTCGCTCAGTGCCCCGGCCAGGGCCAGGATCAGGACCAGGACCGGGAACCGGCCCAGGAGCATGGCGATGGCCAGGATGCAGTTGTAAAATGGAGTGCCGGCGGTGAGGCCGGCGAAGGCGCTCCCGTTGTTGTTGGCGGCCGAGGTGAGGGCGTACAGTATCTCCGTGAACCCATGCGGTCCGGGATTGAGAGGCCCCGCCCTTCCCTCGGGCAGCATGACCGCGAGCGCCGTTCCCACCAGGACTATGGTGATCGGGATCAGTACGATGATGGTGCACAGCTTCATCTCATGGGGTCCGATCTTCTTTCCCAGGTAATCGGGCATCCGGCCGATCATCAGGCCGGCTATGAACACCGCGATGAGCACGAACACCAGCATCCCAGCGAGGCCGGAGCCGACCCCTCCGAAGACCACTTCGCCGAACTGCATCAGGAGCAAGGGGGCCATGCCTCCCAGCGCCGTATAGGAGTCGTGCATGGAGTTCACTGCCCCGGTGGAAGTGGAGGTGGTAGCCACGGCGAAGGTGCACGAGGGCACCACCCCGAACCTCACCTCCTTGCCTTCCATGTTGCCCCCGGGCTGGAGACCATTGGCGATCTGCGATACCCCTAGGCCATCCAGCGCAGGGTTGCCCCCTCCCTCCGCCCATATCGCCAGGCCCAGGAACGCGGCGAAGATCACGATCATCGCTATCAGAAGGACCATTCCCTGCCGGCGGTCCTTGACCATCTCCCCGAAGGCGAAGACCACACCTATGGGGATGAGCATGAGGGCGAAGATCTCCAGCAGGTTGGACAATGGCGTAGGGTTCTCGAACGGATGGGCCGAGTTAGTGTTGAAGAAGCCCCCTCCATTGGTGCCGAGCAGCTTGATGGCCTCCTGCGAGGCCACCGGTCCGACCGGTATGGTCTGCACCGTTATCACGTTGCCTCCCGAGTCGGTCACCGGCTCCAGCAGCTGGGCGGAGATCGAACCGTCCAGCGTCTGCACGCAGCCCTGGGAGACCAGGACGAGGGCCAGGACGAAGGCGATGGGGAGCAGTATCAGCGTGGCCCGGGTGACGTCCTTCCAGAAGTTACCCAGGTCCTTGGCCGTCCTCTGCCTTATGCCCCGCACTAGGGCTATGAGGACCGCCAGGCCAGTGGCCGCGGAGAGGAAGTTCTGAACGGTGAGGCCGACCATCTGGGTGAAATAGCTCATGGTCGTCTCCCCCGTATAGGACTGCCAGTTGGTGTTGGTGACGAAGCTGACCGCGGTATTGAACGCGGTGTCCAGTGATACCGGGCCCATGCCGTCGGGATTGAACGGCAGATACGGCTGGAGGAGCATGACGGCCATGAGGAAGAGGAAGCCGATGAGGTTGAACAGGAGCATGGAGAGCGCGTACATCCTCCAGCTCATCCCCTCATTCCCGATCTTGGACCACCGGTAGAGGCGCGGCTCTATCCTGGATATGGCCTCGGACATCCGGCCGGGCTTCCCGTCATAGGCCGCGGCGATCAGCCTCCCCACGAAAGGGCCGCCGATCAGCAGCAAGGCCGCCAGCATGGCCAGGAAGAGCCAGTCCGTAGTGGTCATTCCCAGCACCCTCTCGTCGGTGGCAGGCACCGCTTTCACTCCGGTGCTCTCGCCCTCGCCGCCCTGGGCCTGCAGCTCGTCCAGGGCGAGATTTAATTTCAGGACGTTGACCGTCCTCTCTCCCAGCAGGTCGAACTGGCGGCCTTCGGTGTTCTGATCCACTAGCGCTTGGATGACCTCCTCGCTCATGTTGCGCTCCCGGGCCACCCTGGACAGCTGGTATTCCGCGCCGGCCACGCTTATATGGGGGTCCAGCCCGCTGGCCGAGGCAGTGACCAGGTCCGAAGGTATGGGCAAGGTATTGTTGGGGTCCACGGCATGCAGCGCGGCGATCCTCGCCTGCGCGACCTCGGTCAGCTTGGTGTTGTCGGGGCCGTAGTTGGACCCGCTGGATAGGGACGCGTTGTACTCGAACCCGGGGGTGGCCGAGGGCCGCCCCCAGAAGTACCGGGGGTCACTGAAGGGTTGGCCGATGAGCTCGGAACCCACCACCGTGCCGTCCTGCACTATCTGGGAGCCATTGGCCTGGTGGGGAAAGACCACCTGAGCCACTCCCGTTACTAGCAGGGGGTAGGCTACCCCGGTGATCAGCATTAGGAGGAGGAAGAGGAACGCCGCCGGCCGGGCCTGCTCCCTCAGCGCTCTGAACGTGGACCGGGTGAAATCGGCGATCCTGGTCGCCGGCCCTCTTCTGTTCATATTTCCGTTCATGCTCCCACCCCCAGCCCCACAGCGGCCAGCATCATGTCGATGAGCTTTATCCCCACGAACGGCACGATCAGGCCGCCCAGGCCATAGACCAGCATGTTTCTGCGCAGGGACTCCGCCGCGGTGAGGGACCGGTACGGACCCCCCGGAGGGCAAGCGGGATCAGCAGCATGATGATGATGGCATTGAATATGACCGCGGAAAGAATGGCCGAGTGCAGCCCCATGAAGTTCAACTTGTCTAGTGCCTGATAGATACCCACGAACGCCGCCGGCACGATGGCGAAATACTTGGCGACGTCATTGGTGATGCTGAAGGTGGTGAGCGCCCCCCGGGTCATCAGGAGCTGTTTCCCCGTCTCCACCACTTCGATGAGCTTGGTCGGGTCACTGTCCAGGTCGACCATGTTGGCGGCCTCCCGGGCAGGCTGCGTCCCGCTGTTCATGGCCACCGCCACGTCCGCTTGGGCCAGCGCGGGAGCGTCGTTGGTCCCGTCCCCAGTCATGGCCACCAGCCGCCCATCGGCCTGGTACTTGCGGATGAGCTTCAGCTTGTTCTCCGGCGTCGCTTCGGCCAGGAAATCATCCACTCCCGCCTCCGCCGCGATGGCCGCCGCGGTCAACTTGTTGTCGCCGGTTATCATTACCGTCTGTATGCCCATGCGGCGGAGCTGGGCGAAACGCTCCTTCATCCCTGGCTTGATGACGTCCTTGAGGTGGATCACCCCCACGGGGTGGTCGTTCACCGCGATCACTAGGGGCGTGCCTCCCGAACGGGCGATGCGGTCAATCTCCTTGGACAGCTTCCCCGGGAGTTCCTGGCGAGGGCTCTCGGCCCGCCCCAGTATGGCGCTGGCCGCCCCCTTGCGGATGGTATCGCCGCGATAGTCCACGCCGCTCATCCTGGTGTGGGCGCTGAAGGGCATGAACTGCATCTCCGAGCGATCGTTCTCTATCTCCTGCTTCCGTTCCGCCAGGCCATATTTTTCTATGGCCAGGGCGACGATGCTGCGTCCTTCCGGGGTCTCGTCGGAGAGCGAGGAAAGAAGGGCATATTCCGCGATCCTCTGGACGTCCTGGCCCTCTCCGGCGATGAACTCCACTGCCTGCCGGTTGCCGAAGGTGATGGTCCCGGTCTTGTCCAGGAGGAGCACGTCCACGTCCCCGGCCGCCTCGATGGCCTGCCCGGAGAAAGCGAGCACGTTCTTCTGGATGAGGCGGTCCATCCCCGCAATGCCGACGGCGCTGAGGAGCCCGCTGATGGTGGTGGGGGCAAGGCAGACCAGCAGGGCGATGAGGACCGTAATGGTGGCCGGGCTGCCCTGTCCGGCCACGTGGACGCCGTAGATGGAGAATGGGAGAAGGGTCGCACAGACGATGATGAAGATGGCGGTAAGGCCGATGAGCAGGGTGTTCAGAGCGATCTCGTTGGGGGTCTTCTGCCTCTTGGCCCCTTCGATGAGGGAGATCATCTTGTCCATGAACCCTTCTCCCGGGTCCGCGGCCGCCCTGACGATCAGCCAGTCGGAGAGTATGCGGGTGCCCCCGGTGACCGCGCTGCGGTCCCCTCCCGATTCCCTGATCACCGGCGCGCTCTCTCCGGTGATGGCGCTCTCGTCGACCGAGGATGCGCCCTCCACCACCTCGCCGTCGACGGGGATGAAGTCCCCGGCCTGGACGTAGAACAGATCGTTCTTGCGGAGGCGGGTCGAGGGGACGGAGGTGATGTCCGGATCGGTGGGCTGAACTCCCCGGGAGACCGCATATCCTTCTCTCAATTTTTTGGCCGGGATGGCGGTCCGCATGCTTCGAAGGGAGTCGGCCTGCGCCTTGCCCCTGCCCTCGGCGAGGGCCTCGGAGTAGTTGGCGAAGACCACCGTGAACCAGAGCCACAGCGAGACCAGGCCGATGAACAGAGGCGAAGCTTCCCCGGTCCAGAACAAGGCTTGGAAAAAGAGCAGCGTGGTTATGACGCTGCCCATCTCCACCACGAACATCACAGGGTTCCTTATGGTGTGCCGGGGGTCCAGTTTGATCAAGGATTGCTTTACGGCCCAGCGCCTTATCCGCTTGTGCTCCTCCTTGCTTACGGCTCGCGACCTCTTCCTCGGTTTGGTGTCCTCCACAACCGCGCCCCCACAAACATGATCACTAAGGCATTCTCTGAGTGAATCCCGAGTGAATCCGAGCGCCGACCCGGCTATAATGCATTTGTACAATGATGTTGTACAGATTCAGGTCCCAGGAGTACGAGGGGGGAATATCCGGGTGAGGTCTTGGATGTGCCCGTTCATGCGACCAAGAGGAACTTTGGGTCGGCCAGTGGGCAACTCGCGCTTGGTTTACCGCTCGCGAGCTGACCGTGTGGTCCTCCAACAAAAACCGATCCAATTCAGAGATGGCTGACTGTTTGAAATCCGTTATTACATATTGGAAGACCACATGTTTCACACCGGCATCGGTATGATGCTGTGGACTGAACGATGATCGATATTGGGTTACCACCCATGTTCCAGCTTACGGACATGGCTCCGATAGAATGGTCTGAAGCCCTGGTTGTTCATCAATTCTCTCATGATGGCCGTCATGTTGGGGCCATATCGGAATGGTTCGACCAATCCCCGCATCATATCATTCGGCATTGCCCTCATCAACTGATACGTTTCATAGAAGCAGGGGTCGGCCAGCGGCGACTGGGGCCAGTTGTTTTGGTACAGCTCGAGGTTCTCATTCATTATCGCCTCCGCGGCCATCCTTCCTGCGGTCAATCCATTCATTATGCCTCCGAATGTTACTGGGTTAGCTTGCGAAGCAGCGTCCCATACCAAGCAGGCTCGCCCCTTAACAATCCGTTCCAGCGGGCCGATGGGAATGGTCCGGTTCTGTTTTTGCAATACCTCACAAGGAGGTGGATCGGGCCCCAGTGGAAATCCCACTTTGGTATGATTCCCGGACGGGAATTCCCATCGGTACTTGCCCTTGTACCGCTCATCAAAGAAGAAAAAGAATCGGTTCTCCATCGATCGATCGACGACATATTGTACAACGTTCATGTAGACCGGCGGTTCGATCTCGAAAAGATCTCGACGGACGACGGAGTGGGCGCCATCAGCCCCCACCAGATAGTCGCAATGGATGTCTTCTTCACCGCAGCTCACTATATATCCCTTGCCCGAACGACGGACCGAATGGACCCTCCCCGTCCTTGCCTCTCCACCCATTGCCAGGAATGGTGCTCGGAGCGCGGCTATCAGCTTGCTCCTGTCGATGACCGCTCCGTCCATGTTAGCGCTTAAAGTGATCCCGCCGGGCCAACGCTCCACAGCTCCACTAATATAGTTCTTGATGAGCTCGGAGCTATCGACGTGCGCCTCGGTCAGGCACTTTAAACTAACGCCCTCCCCGCACATCTCATGGTATCTACCGAAGTCGTCCTTCTCCCTGCATTCGATCAGCAGGACATTCTTGATGGGGCCATCGATCCTGAGCCGACTGGCAACCGATGACCCGGCCGGTCCTCCCCCGACAACGATGACATCATAATGTTCCATGATGTTCCTTTCCTGATCGAATCGAAAACGGCGAGGCAACTAATATCGTATCGTCCGACTGCCAAAGATGGGGATCGACTAGATATCATCCAATGGTCGATGGAGCTATGTGTCTCGTCAAGCAATAGTGCGCCTTATGGCATGAGGGCATGCAAATGGGCCTTGCGGCCGTACACGGCATACTGCCGCTCGCGAGCTGCCCTGCGTTCACCAACGTCGATGAAGCATACAATCGCATGTTCCTTGACGAACTGGCTATAAAGGCCAGCTCGATGAACCTTTTTCTACTTTCAACAAAGCCAATGATGTATCAATGTCAATCATCTGAAGTCAATTGCGCAACCCCTGCTGTCTCGCCCTAGTTCGATATCTATTTCTCCAACCGTTACGTATGGCCATCCGTTTGAGGGGGACCGTGATCAAGCTAGTGGCATTTGATATGGACGGCACACTTACCCAGGAGGCCAGTTCGTGGGATACGCTCTTCCGCATTTATGATCATGACCCCAAACCCTACTATCAATTGTACACGGAAGGGCATATCAACCAGGATGAGTGGGCGGCGTCTAACCTTAGAGAAATAATAAACGCGCACCCTGGTTTGACCGCCCGAGAGATTGAGGACGCCATTATCCGCAATACCCACCTCAGGACGGGGGTCCAGGAGTGCATATCAACGCTTACATCATTTGGAGTCAAGTGCGTCATCATTTCTGCCGGTGCAGAGCCCCTAGCCCGATGGATTGGGGAAAAGGTCAAGTTCCATGATTGGAGGGCCAACTGGTTTGAGATCAGTCCGGACGGATACTTGGTGCCAAACTACGTTCGGAAAGTGAGCTATCTGGGAAAGGAAAAGTGTCTTCATTACTGGATGAAGGAATTCAACATATCCAAGGAAGAGACCGTGGCAGTTGGGGATAGCTGTAATGATGTATGCATGTTCCTAGAGTCCGAACACTCCATAGCGTTCAATCCTACCGACGAGTACGCTTCCACGATGGGCGAAGTCGTTCATGAGGGCAATGATTTGAGGTTGTGCTTAGACACAATAAGGGGTTGGATGGACCAAAAATAGTTATCTGGATAGAGTGATGAGTGGGCTCAGCCGGGACCACTCTTCATCTGAGCCAGATGATGAGAATTGAAATTCAATTATTTCGATAGAACGCAGAGCCAGTCTGACAAACCTATTGCCTCCCAGTATTGGTGAGGTTTTTCTTTCTCTTTCATCAGGCTAGTTCATTTCGAGCCTATCTAGACTTCAAAATGACCATCCAGTAAATTGAAAACTTACATCAACGGACTTCCGTGCAATTTGAGCGTTTTATACGTAGGAAATCGATATAACAATGAAAAGGATACCTTCCATCAATGCAATTTATTAGTCATCTCCTAGCCAAATATGGAGGCCCCTGTTCTTGAAAAGCTATTGCCGGAATTGTGACATAATATCTGATGAAGGTGACCTCTATTGTTCTTGTTGCAGGAGCCTGACCGAGCGAGGACCGCACGTCGAGCGTATGGGCTCAGGTCAGAGAATGTGGGACCCAAATAGCAAGGTCTATGTTGTCCGTTATAAAAATCAAGGAGGGGATCCTGATTCTGGATATAGGTGCAGATTTACATTTCAAATGACAGATTTGGTAAAGTGGGAGACGTTAAGATTATTGAAAAATAACACAGATTCGCACGTTATCTTGGTGAATGACGCCAAGAGTGAGTTGATTAGTGATGAGCCCAATGAGTTGTCTGTTTTGTACATTAATGGTCTAGGAAGAGATAATCGATGCGCCTGGTGTGCTTATTTTAAAAGATTACTAACATCACATATTGAACGAGACGGCTATACCCTAAAGCAGATTGGCAATTGTCCACCCAAAATACGTAACTAGATTCAACCGCCTATGAGCTTGTTATTCACATCTCATATGGCATATGTTAGCTAAAAAACAATGTGGGAACAGGTTAGAATGGCCTGCCTTTTATTATTGCCAGATTGAACCCTTCGAGGAGTCGAAACAACGTTTATATCATCCTGAGTTGGTTTTTAATCCATCTTGGATTTCTTTATTCATCTTTTTAAGATATTCAATCTCTTTTGTCCGGGTCTCATCAATTTTGGGAAAAAGCCATCGGTATAACTTTTCGGTTTCCTGCGTGTAGTATAATATCGGCTGAACAAGAGGAGGATCATCTTGCTGGGATTCCAGATATTGTTTGGCTAATGGATTCCATTTATATGCTCCTCTAAGCTCTTCCAGAGGAAGGCAAATAAACCAATGACTTCCAGTCTCAATATCATATTTTAATTGAGAACCTAGCGGTATTCCTACTACGTGTTGAGTATAATTTCTCAAGTCTTGGACAAACTGAAGGATGGGATCGGTTCTGAATTTTTCCACATTCTTTTGATAGTCTTGGATGGCATAGCCGCAGGAAGTAAACTCCTTAACGAGCGCTCTTGTTTGCTCTATTAGGGGCGAGATGGACGAAAGATAGTTCGATGTTAGCCTCCTGAGGTCGTGCCAGAAGGCGTACATTTTATCTTCATTACCAATGGCCATTAACGAAATGGCCTCATCTGATTTTTCGAACCAAATTAATTTCTTCACTAGCTCAATCGCGTTTTGTTGAAACGCACCATATGTGCTTGCAATATTTCTAATGTGAACCTCATGTCTCCATTCAATAGAGTCCATTACCTGTTTTTGCAGGTCAATCCAGTTGTTAGTACACATCACTACGTTATTATGTGGCAATAATATAGAT
>NZ_CAJE01000002.1 GCF_000308215.1 Methanomassiliicoccus luminyensis B10 | reverse complement strand
AGATTTATATATGGACGGGGAAACCATCGGGCATTCGTAAGATATAGAATACTGACTTATCATTCACGCGGCAGGAAGGGTGTAGACATGGGGGGAATTATCGATATTCCCTCACATCCTGTGTTTCATTCAGCTTTAGAGGAATGCGCTTAGGCGGAAAAGGAAGATTACCATTTACTAATCTTCCCATGGCCGTTTTCTTCTCCTCATAAATATAGCCCATTAGCAACTCCTCACTTAGCTCTAACGTATATGTCTCAACAGGGGCTTCTATACAAGCAACACTAATGTCTAGGCAGTTAGGCGCAACAATACGAAATCGGATTGTACCTGCATTTTTAAACATTCCCGCATAAATGGGTATTGGTATGTTCTGACTCATTGTTGGCCACGTACCATTGAGATTATTTCCTGGAGAATATTTCATCATCAGTTCATTGCCTTCGTTATACGCTTCCATAGGGAGCTTTTCATCACCCACTGCAATTATAATTGCAGGTTGAGTGGCAGCTACCGGTCCGTTGTTACCGAGTGCCAACCGAATCGTCGCCTCAATCATTAGATCGTCGCCCTGGGGCAACTTAACGCCCATAAGGTAGGCCCTGGGTTCCAACATTGGTTTCAACCGCTTACCAAATGCTCTTTCCACGAGGTGATGCGGCATCGGAACATTCTGGAAATTAATTCGAGTGTAATATGCACCGCCCCTAGCTTCTTGGACTGGCGGATAGACATCGCCTGGGACATCAACAAGAAATATCCGACCACTCTGAGCGAGGTCTACTGGATGGATAATCGTTTTTTCAGGCCAGGGTTTTGCGTAATTGAATAGGATATTCTGGCAATCCTCTTTTGTAATGGTCATGGGCTCTAATACGCCCGGTTTTGGAGGATCATCATCCTTTGATTCGCTCAGACCGATTATCAAGAGGCCGCCATCCGAGTTAGCAAACCCGCTGATGGCTTTACCAATTTTGTTCTCCTTTCCGTTGATGTATTCTTTACCTTTGAATTCTAGATTCATATTCTCCTGCAAACCGCTTTTTATGAAATTTTGAAGTTCGCCTTCTTTGACGTCTTTCCAATCCTTGACTCCCATGAATCTTTTAATAAAATCGCCCGACATCCGACCACCCCATTCATCAAATGATGGAATTGCCAAACCCATATCTTAGCAAGAATAAAAAAATTGGTCCTGGATTTTTTGGATAACGGTTGTGTACATCCACATGTGTATTTTTCTGTCTGTCTTTTATAGCATATACACGCGCGCGAAGGAAACCGCCCCCTAGGGCCTATCTTCCATGGTAATCGACCATGGCATTCCATAATGCAATCGCCATGGTATGCACTGTGGTAGTCTCTATGGTCATTACTATCATCATCCTTAGGGCATTCCTTTATAATTTTTAGCGTTGAATGATGTTCGAGAACATGGCTGCTGCAAAGTATCCATCGAGGATCAGGTACGAGGAAAGCCATCCATGCGTGACGGTCAGAGTATCGAAAGAAGATCGCGAACGCCTTGATGAGATCGGAAAGAAGCTGGGGATGAGCAATCGGGAGATTTTGATGCGCGGTGCAGGGCTCATCGAGAAGGACCTGGAGGCGGAGAAAAAGAGGATTAGGGAAGCGACTAAGAAAGCGTATGAACAGGCATGGGGCCAGGCTCAGGAGGAAGCCTTGATGAACGTTGAGATAGGGACTTGCTCAGACTGCGGGGAGGTAATCGAATGGGACCTGACCGACCCTTTAGTCCAAAAGATATTGGACGACCTAGTGAACTCAAAATCCTTCTGTCACGGCGAGTGCCTTGAGAAAAGGAGACGTCGTGGACGCTAGGGAACGGGCGCTCCGGTCGCTTACTTCAATTTGCTCAACGCCTTGGGGTCCCGGTCAGGAGTGATGAAAACGATCTTGCAGTCCTTGATATCCAGGTATCCGAGTTTTCTCAAGAACAGGATGTCCTCCTCCATGTCCTGAGCCTTCCGCCTGATGCTGGTAATGGACCTGGACACACTGGTTACTGGAATCTTCAATTCTTTACCGATGTCCTTAACGCTCTTCCCCCTCCGGAGGAGCGACATTACTTCCTTTTCCCGCTCGGTGAGAATGCCCATTGAACCCTTGATGACGATAACCTTGAGTGATGTGATTAGGGTTATCAGCGCACATGACGCACATAACGCAATAGTGCTATTTTTATAATCAAAGTACAATTCCCTTATTAACTTTGAGTTAGAGGCCAGATGA
>NZ_CAJE01000001.1 GCF_000308215.1 Methanomassiliicoccus luminyensis B10 | reverse complement strand
TTAGAGGCCAGATGATGCCATGAAGACCTGTCCAGTATGTAAATCGACCATGCCTGAGTATAAAGGGACGTGCCAATACTGCGGCCTCGATCTCCGGCCGGTGAAGTGGCGCAACGAGGGATTGATGGTGGTTGGTTTAGCCATCGTTCTGGGAGCGATTGCGCTTTACTCGGGTAATTATTCTGTAACCAACTACAGATATATCCCCGTCGACGGGACAATCATCACCCAGACATACCTGACCTACCCGTATTCCGGTCTGGCGACTGTGCTCGGATTCATTGCAGCCATCCTGCTCATTGCCGGTGTTGCCTCGGCCATCGTCTACGACCTAAGGATATCGAAATATTCTCGCAAAACGAGACCGCCATCTGTCCCTCCCCCAAGCGCGGCACAAGAACCAGGGGAAAAGCAATAAAACGTTGAGGTCCAGCGAACGTCCGTTAACGCGGTGTTCTGTGAGAAGTGCGAAGAGAATGTAAATCAATGAATAAGCCCAATGGGAGAGCTGATAGGATGTCAAGTAAGAAGGAAGAGCTGTCTCCGAAAGCCAAGGGACACAAGATAACATACGAGCGATGGTTCTATGGGGTTCTTATTGGCTTTGCGCTCGGAGGGGCTAGTGCTAGAAACGGGTCCCCAATAGCCATCATCCCATTGATCTTTGCAGTCTATTGTCTTTTCGAATCCCAGAAGAACTACAAGCTTTACAAAGCGGCTCTGAATGAAAATCAGACGCCTGCAAACCAATGGCCCCATAGCCCTGGAAACAGCGTCTACGAATCGAGATGCCTATGATTTAGAAAATGAGTTAATCGCCCCGGCTAAAACCGCTTGGGCATAGGGTCCGTCGATACCTGTATAAAACTCCTTTCTCTGTTTTCCTTTTCGTCCGATTTCTATGGCGTCTGAGTATACGGTCAGGGACTCGATATTGGATATTGGAATATCAATGCGGGTGTTTGAAATTGATCCAGAATAAGCGAACCGTTTGGTCGTTATGTAGAGCTTTCCAACATCTATCTGCCGCAGTTCTGGGTGCGATTCCGAGTGGCCGGAGAAACCGCCGACCCTGTAGTTCACTCCCTTCATTATCCTGACACTGACGCCTCTCGACCCGCCTACATACTCCCGCACCATCCTGCTCTCGTACAACTGGACGTTATCCAGGGCCATGATGCACCTGTCTTTTCCTTTGAGCACTAGTGGTACGTCTTCGATAGTAGGGAGCAAATCGATACCGCCGTCGGCAATCGTCTGTAACAGTTGTTCTCTCTCGGCTTGGCGTTTGGCCACGCCTAAAGCTGTCCCGCAATTCACGCAATAGCTAGCCTCGTCTCGATTCAAGGTGCCGCAGTTCGAGCAATACACATTCAATCACCAAATTTTTCTAACCTGCATGCTCCGATGATAACTTATAGCTCTGTCCAATCTTGAAAGGTAATCTAATTACTTTTTAATTCCAGTCTAGCAGGAGAAGGCGACTGGCTAAGAATTCTGATTAGTCTAAGCAGTGAATAGACAAGAAAATATGTATCAAAAACGCCTATTTTATTGGCAGGAATTAACCCATGGAGGAGTAGATTCCGATAATTGATTTGGTCCTGCTCCACAAGGAAGGTCTTTAAGGAATCTGTAAACTCTGTTCCCAGCAATGTACGGACTTCATTGTTCCTTAGAAGCCCGCCCAAATCTATCTTCCTAAATGAGATGGTTTTTTCCTCGCTACCCATCTGTCGCTCCCACTCCACCACTCGATCTTCCATCCCATTTGCAATTACGATTCTGCGAATGATTTCCTCAAGATATGGCGTGAGCATGTGAGCAGCGACGAGGTGATCAGGCGGGGTCTTCAGCATGGATTTGAAGCCAATCTCCAAAGTAGGTTTAATGTCCGAAATGCGAGACTCTGAAAGAAGCCTATCGATGTCGCCATCCTCAACAATCTTATCTTGCGTTTCACGCATAACATTGACAAATAGAATTTCAAAGAATTTAATGGACATTACGATATTTCTCCTAGCATTATAATCGAGAAGAGAGTCCTCCGAGCGATGCTCTCTAACCGTACTTTCTTCATTCTGTACTGAAACGGGGAAAATGAATGCAAGTGGTGCCGTTTCCTTCTGTTTAAGGGTCAGGGCCCTGGCCTTTTCTATGTCCATTAGACCAGATGTATCATCAAGAATTTTGTCAAGAACACCATGCTCAAGTCCTTTTAATTCGGCGATATATTTCTTGACTGGATCATCTACGGTAAAACTAACAGAAATGTCCTCCCACTCTATTTTTTCAATCTGTTCCTTCATTATTTTGGTTATGAAATCTATTCTTGCCTGTGTATCATCCCTGTCTCTAGGAAATCGATCCTGAATCTCCTTGTATGCCTTCAAACCCCATCCATAAAATGTATAACGTGCTAGCCCCTCTTGTGCTCCATTTCCCTGTGTGATATGCGTTTCAGCAGCTCTCTTCATTAGAATATAAGCCTCGTCTTCATCCACTAACCCAACCAACACTTCGATGTAACATCTTACAAGTTGGTAATCACCATCTGCTGGGCTTTTCTCAATCAGGTCTCTTAATTGAGATATGAGCCTGGATTTCATGGTGCCTATTCGTTCTTTGTTCTCCCTCGGTCCTTCTAGAGTGCCCACATGCTTTACGAAAAGTCTAAGAATATCGAGAGTCCAGCCCCTCCACTCATAATCAATCGTTTTAGTGATGGACTCCGATAAGGAAGAAAATGCGGTCATTGCCCATTGCATCTGACCAAATTCTAGTGACATTCTTAGTGCAAGCCCATAGGCTAATGGTACAATCTCGTACGATCCATTGTCACCGTCATTCGATACGTATTCTTCGGCAGTTTTAAGCCAGCATTCGTATGATTCCTTTGCGAATATGAATTTATCTTTTCCTGAACTAAGCGTCATTAAAGCAAAGGAGTATCTGGCTTTAGCGAAATTGTTGGTTGTCTCAATGAATCTCCTTCTGTAGTAATCTACTGCCTCCTTCCTCCATTGACAGAATGGCAGGTTCGAAAACGGATTGGTAAATTTATCGGTCCGTTCCAGATAGTATTCCCATTTATTGGCTATAGGACTGACTTCTTTTCCTTCATATTGGACCTTGCTGCCAAATACAGGATATAGAAGAAGATCATATTCCCAATCAAGTTCTTGAACAGCTTCAGTATCTGAATTATCTTGAGCGGTTTTACGCAAATCAGCTAGCTCTGAGATGGCTTCCCACATGTAGATGTACTCAACTGGCCTATTGATAATCTCATTAATCTTTTGATGAACCGTCTCCCTAGAATAAGGGTCCATTAACCATCCTAACGATTCGTTGATTAATAATTTTATTAGTCGCTGATTTCAGGGTCAACTTCAGCCATCTTCCGTTTTCAGATAGCTCCATACGTGTGTACATGAGAAAGGTACTCCAACAAAGCCTATCCAGTGCTACGTTTTGTCATAGACAAAACGCAATCGATAGCTTACTCTCGTAAACGATGCGAGGGCCTCGATTTAAACATAATCCGCCTTCAAAAACACATACAAAATCTTGAAAGTAATGGTACATCCATCCCTCGATAACCGGCCCCTTATCGATCCGATAAGAGTACGCTTATCGGCGGTCGTCTGATATCTAGTTGATATCACATTCACGTTCTAGATCGAATTAATTATTAATTCTCCCGCTCGATTAATAATTAATTGCCAGACTGCTTTTTCAATCAAAAATCATATAAATACGGCGATGCCTAATCGACATTAGTCTGAGATAAAAGAGTTCGAAAGAACCGAAAGAGATTCTCTCTCTACCCCTCTCTTTCCGACTTTCGTCCTGCTGGAGAGGACGGGGAATGCCGGAACGGAGGGAGCGACCGAAAAAATTCGATGATTCATCGGGCGAAGCTTTATCCTTCTCAAATCGCCCTCTCGCTCCCGAGGCGAGGATATCACCACGCTGTGAACAACTCGCCTCCGCTAAACAGCGCTCCTGCCGTGATGGGCGAACCCAGAATGGCCAGGGACGTGGTTCAGCGGATAGACGCCCGAGAGGTAAGACCATGGGTCGATACCCCTTCGTGTGCGCTTATCGACGATACCTGAAACGTGCCCGGGCTCGTTTGGGCGAAGGGACGATCGATGAACGTGAGCGCAAACTGCACTTCATGGCTTCGATCATTCACAAGCTCTACAGCTCGGGCAAGATAAGCACCTCGAACCCCTCCAGGTTCACGGAGGACGACATCATAGAGATCTTCCTGGCGCTGAAGAACCGCGATGTAAGGGGGAAACCTCCAAAGCGTTCGACGCTCAGGAAGCAGATGCAACTGTTGAAGGACGTGTGCTTGGAATGCAAGAATCGTTTGGTCGAGGACATGCTCAAGGACGGACGGATACGGATAGGCAGCGATAACCAAGAACCTTATTCCCTGTACCGCGAGGACCTGATAGCGGTCCTCCAGGCTTGCAGGCAAGTTGGTGGCTGGAAAGGCGAAGCCTGTCGCTTCGCCACCGCCATGCTCACCTTCCTACAGTTAAGGCCGGGAGAGCTGCAACTATCCTCGCTACGAGACTTGGATACGAGGAAGTGGACCTTCCTGGTGGCCAATCCGAAAGGCAAGGGAATATACGGTGAAGTAAAGCGCCTGCCGATCCCCGACGTCCTGAGGCCATTTGTCCTAGATTTCATCAAGGCCAGGAACGAGATGCTTCAGTCCAAGGGCATCAAGAGCGCCGAGCCCTTGATCCCGGCCGTCTCCTGCAAAGGTGTCAACAACTACACTCAGCAGGCGTTCGGCCGATTGAAGAAGCAAGTAATGCAGGAAGCCGGGATCACTTTCAAGTGGAAGGACTTCCGGCCGACCGGCGGACAGCTCGCCCTGGACGAGGGAGTCCCGATAGAACAGGTATCGCAATCGATGAGGCACGCTTCGACAAAGACGACGGAACGGTACTATTGCCGTGCCCGAGCCGACCCTGCGTTCGCCAACGTCAATGAAGCGTACAACCGTATGTTCCTTGACGAACTGGCTATGAACGGAAAAACCGTTTGAATTGAATTTCGATGATAATTGTCTGGATAAGAGTGTGAGTGGGCTCAGCCGGATTCGAACCGGCGACCTTCTCCGTGTGAAGGAGACGTCATAGCCGCTAGACCATGAGCCCGCAAAAAGCTGAACCCATCAGCCGTATATGTACTTTTGCCGACTGGTACCATCTGGCATTGGCGGA
Source organism: Methanomassiliicoccus luminyensis B10 (assembly GCF_000308215.1). Lineage (NCBI taxonomy): Archaea > Methanobacteriati > Thermoplasmatota > Thermoplasmata > Methanomassiliicoccales > Methanomassiliicoccaceae > Methanomassiliicoccus > Methanomassiliicoccus luminyensis. The sequence continues at coordinate 29,363 of NZ_CAJE01000001.1, read as the reverse complement.
TTCAGCGGTCCCCGGCGCTGACCCGCCGATGAATAATCGACCATATGCCCTCATTCCGCAGCTGCGGTGATGCAACAAACAAATACTCGTGGTTTCCGGACGAAGTATAGGCCTCGGTCCTGGCCGCTCGCCCGGCGCGTTTGGGCGCGATCGTCCGGCCCGAGCCGCGTCTGGGACGTTCCAGACCGAAAGGAGGAGTACGAGAACATGTCTATGATGATGGAAAGAAGCAACATGGAGTTCGTGGACAGGACCATCGCGTCATGCAGGGACACCCGGGACATATGCGTAGAGACGGTGATGCATGGCATCAAGATGGGAGGGGAGAGGTCCCAGATGGACGTCCTCGGCGTGCTCATGGACGCGGCCGGCATAGCCGAACTTTGCGAGAGGTATATGCTCAGGGGATCGCCGTACCTCAGGCGGATAATCCCGGCCGCGGATGAAGTGTTCGACAGCGCCGCCAGGACCTGCGATACCATAAGGGGCGACGAGTTCTTCGCCACCGCCGCCAAGTCCCTGAGGAACACCGCTTCGAACCTCAGACAGATCGGCTGAGAGCTGACAGCGGACCTTTGAGCGGCCGGGTCACTCGGATATGACCTGGGTGGCCCGGAACCTGCCGTCCGTGAACAGCAGGGAGAAGTAGCCCGTCTTGTGGTTGGTGCTTCTCAGCTTGATGCAGCGTATGCGCCTCTGCACGTCGGTCTCGCCGAACTCCTGGAGCTTGACGGAGATTATTCCGTCGGCGAGGTACCCTTCATCATTGCGCCGGTCGAAGATGTTGTCCGGGGTCGTCTCGGAGATCAGCAGCGAGGTTACGTCCAGGTTCCTCAGCCAGTCGAAGAGGTAGAACAGCTCGTTGCGCCGGTCCTCCTCCATCTGGGCGACCATCTCCAGGACGTCCAGGGAGTCGACCACCAGTATGTCGTAGTCGAAGCTCTGCTTGAGGTTGTCGGCGTACATCTTGAAGATCTGCATCCAGGTCCCCTTGGCGCTGAGCTGGGTCAGGGACTTCCTGATGAGGCTCAGGTCCAGCACCTGTATGTAGTCCTGGGCCCGCTTGTCGTCGAGGCCCATGCACTCCATCTGCTGCATGAGGTGCTCCCTGGACTGCTCCAGGGTCATGAAGACCGAGCGGGTGCCGTTCTCCAGCGCGTTGTGATAGAGTATGCTGTATGCGATGGAGGACTTCATGGTGCCGGGGGTGCCGGTGATAAGCACCACCGTGTTCTTGGGTATGCCCCCCTGAAGGACCTCATCAAAATTCTGGATGTAGGTCTTGACGCGCTCTATCTGCAACGCACCACCTCTGGCCGGCGAATCGGCGTCAGGCTATTTAACTTATGTGAAGTGCCGCGCAGCGGGTAAGATGCGCCGTGGTCTCGGGGCATTGCAGGCTCACCGGTCGGCCGGGGCGTTCTCGTCCCTGGCCGGGACCTCGGCATTTGCGTCGACCCCGGTCAGCGTCAGTACGCCATTGACGCGGGTCAGGCGGAAGTAACGGGTGTCCGCCCCTCCCTCCACCGTCTTGAGGCACCGCACACAGGCGAGGGCGGACTCCAGGCTGTCGGGGAGACCGCTGACCACCACGGCCCCGGCCCCCATCTGCGCGTACGCCGACTTCATCCCGGCCTCCCGCTCGGCGAGGCGCTGGAACTGCTCGGCCATCTCGCTCTCGATCTTCTTGCGCATCCGGGACCTCTCCAGGACCAGCACGGGCTCCAGGTCGCCGCCCGCCGCCAGATATAATATGCTGGCGTTCTTGGAGGTGCTCCCGGCGTTCCGGGGGTCGTCGGTGGACCTCATGGCACTCTGGAGAATGGCGGCCTTGGTATAGAGCTCGTCCTCCTGAGCACTGAGGCTCTCCTCCAGCTGGGTGATCCGATCAAGCTGGTCCGCCATCTCTTTCTCCAGCTCCTGGCGGAGGCGGGCCTTCTCCATGGCCAGGACCGGTTCCGGGTCCACCGCGTCCAGGCTGCCGCTTTCGTACAGGGGGCCGCCGGTCTTGGGCTGGACATCGGCGGCGTGCATGGCGCTCTGGAGGATGGCGGCCTTGGTATAGAGCTCGTCCTCGCGGGCGCTGAGGCTGGCCTTCAGCGTTTCCAGCGACCTCTTCTCCTCGTCCAGCTTCCGGAAGAGCTTCTCCACCTTGCGGTTCTGCGATTCCAGGGACTCCATCTCGGCCTGCAGGGCCCTTTCCTTGTCCCGCAGCTCCTTCTCCCTGCCGTACGCGCCGACCACATCCCTGACCGCGGGCTTGACCACAGGGGCGGCGTCGAAGTTGCTCTTGCTGATCTCCCTTATCCCCGGCGCGGCCGGCCTGGGGGCTGCCGTTACCGGCGCCGTGAGCGATCCGCCACAGCGCCAGCACTGGGAATCGTGGGGGCCTGCACCGGCCCCGCAGTGCGGACATGTAAAGACCTTTGCCATGCTACACCACCATTTTCATCTGAGGATTATTCTATATTTCGATGAATTGGAGAATAAAAAAGCTCTCGGCCCGATTTGTATTACTGAGAACGAGAAATGATAATGCGCTCACACGTCCCCGCGGAGCACCACCTTGCGCACGTACCTCTTGGCGGTCTCGGCGATGCCGAGCATGGTCCCCTGCGGGTACGGCTTCACCATCGACATGCTGGGGTCCAGAGTGTGCCCCGGGCGGAACTGCTGCAGGGCGTACTTCTTGGTGCCCCCGATGTACGCGGCCATCGACTCGATGTCGCCCGGGGTCAGCAGCACCGGCACCACGGTGGTGCGGTACTCGTGGTCCACCCCAGAGGTCTCCAGCAGTTCGATGGAGCGCTTGATGTCGTCGAGCTTGACGTCCACTCCCACGACGTCGGCGTACTTCTCGTTCAGCGGCCCCTTGAGGTCCATGGCCACGTAGTCCACCAGCCCGGCCTCGATGAGATCCCCCAGCATCCCCGGGTTGGAACCGTTGGTGTCCAGCTTGACCTTCACGCCCAGGTCCTTGATCCTGCGGAGAAGATCGGGGAGGTCCTTGTGGAGGGTGGGCTCGCCGCCGGTCACCACCACTCCGTCGAGGAAGTCCTTGTTGGAGCGGACGTACTCCTCCACCTCCGAGAAGGGCACCTCGTCGAAGGTCTCGGACCGCAGCACCACGTCGGGGTTGTGGCAATAGGGGCAGCGGAAGTTGCATCCGGGAAGGTAGACGGACGACACCACATGGCCGTCCCAGTCCAGCAGCGATGTCTTGATGAAGCCGATGATCCTCATTCGAACTCATCACGGCCTGGGGCCACTTAATCCTTGCCATGAGATGGCCGAAATCCTGGAAAGGGGCCCCCGCAGGAGGTGCGCAGAAAAGGTATTTTGGCCAGGAAGCCGTACCCGGCGGGGAGATGCCATGACCGACGCGACAAGCCCAGCCAAGGAGGGGGAGCGGGGCTGGGAGCCCCGGATCGTGGCGTTCTGCTGCAACTGGTGCTCCTACGCCGGGGCTGATCTGGCCGGAGCGTCGAGGCGGCAGATGCCGGCCAACGTCAGGGTCATCAGGGTCATGTGCTCCAGCCGGGTGGACGGAGGGCTGATCACGGAGTGCTTCCGCAGAGGAGCGGACGGCGTCATGGTGCTGGGCTGCCACATCGGGGACTGCCACTACGCCTCCGGGAACGTGAGGGAGGAGGTCCGCGTGGGCGAGACCAGGGAGCTGCTGGAGCTGCTGGGAATAGGGAAGGAGCGGCTGCTGCTGCGATGGATCTCCGCGTCGGAGGGGGACCTGTTCGCGTCCACCGTGGACGAGTTCACCTCGGCGGTCAAGGCCATGGGGCCACTGAGGAGGGATCGCGACGGAGCTTGAGGGGCTGGTCCGCCGGTTCGGCGCGGAGGAGTGCGTCGGCTGCGGCCGGTGCACCTACTCCTGTCCGGCCGCGCACCGCTACGATTCCTTCAGTCCCCGGAGCGTGATCGAGGGCATCATGTCCGGCGGGGGCGTTGAGCCTGGTGGGCTGTGGGCCTGCGCGTCCTGCGGCTCCTGCTCCGAGGCGTGCACCAGCGGGGTGGACTTCCTGGAGTTCGTACGGGCGGCCCGCTCGCAGATGCGGCGGGACAGCCCGCCGCTCCCCGCGCACCATGGGGTTCTCGGCAACATCAGGGAGCTGTCGGCCCGGCGGGGCCTCTCGCCAAAGGGAGGGAGCTGGACGACGCCGGACCTAAAGTTCGATGATGCTTCGCCCACCCTCCTGTTCGTGGGGTGCGTCCCCTACTTCAACGTGGTGTTCCGCCATTTCCGCCCGGACCTGCTGGAGATACCGCGCTCCGCGGTCAGGCTGCTGAACGCCTGCGGCATCCGGCCAAGGCTGCTGCCGTCGGAGCGGTGCTGCGGGCACGACTCCCACTGGCTTGGCGACAGCGAGACGTTCGAGAAGCTCGCCCTGCTGAACATCGAAGCGGCGGAGGCCCAGGGCATCGAGGAGATGGTGGCGTTCTGCCCCGAGTGCCTGGTCACCTGGAGGGACCTGTACCCTGGGCGGTTCGGGAGGCTGCCGTTCAGGGTGCGTAGCGTGATCGAGGTCGCTGCGGAGGGGCTGAAGAGGGGCGGGGTCGAGATTGAAAGCAATGGCGGGACCTACACTTACCAGGACCCTTGCCGGCTGAGCAGGGGGTCCGGCATCATAACGGAGCCGAGGGAGATCATAGCGCGGCTGGGGAGCCTCCGGGACATGCCGCGGTCCGGACGGTCCAGCGTGTGCTGCGGCACCGCCGGGTGGGTCAACTGCGACCGCACCGCCAGGAAAGTGCAGATGGAGCGGCTGAACGAGGCGGGGGCGACCGGCGCCGACCGCCTGGTCACGGCGTGCCCGAAGTGCCTGGTGCACCTATCTTGTGCGAACTTTCACCATGGAGGCGATCTAGATAGGAGCGTCGCCGTCGACGACATCCACGTCCTGGCGGCGAGAGCGCTGAGAAACAAATAGGTGCGAGGACGATATACCGGCGATGCCATCCTCTCGGGTCTGGACCGTTGGCTATGAAGGACGAACGCTGCAGGACATCCTTTCGCTGGTCAGGTCGTACGGCCTGGAGGTGCTCATCGATGTCAGAGAATCCCCGTACTCCCGGAGGAAGGGGTTCTCCCAGAGGCCCCTGAGGGAGGCGCTGGAGCGCACCGGGGTCGAATACGTTCACATGCCCGAGCTCGGCACTCCCAAGGAGCTGCGCAGGGCCATCATCGACCCGGAGGAATACCGGTTCAGGTACCTGGAGCACCTCAAGGAGGAGCGCGGGACCTACGAACAGCTTCTCAAGATCGTCAGCGACAGGCCTTCGGTCCTGCTGTGCTTCGAGCGGGACTTCAAGGACTGCCACCGCGGCCTCATCGCCGAGAGGCTGGCCGAGGACGGGATGGACGTTGTCCACCTGTGATCAGTGCTTCCCGGCCTCTTGCTCGTGCTTCCTCTTGATGTGCCCGGCGGGGCCGCCCCTCTCGAACTTCGCTTTCTCCACGCACTCGTCGCGGTCACAGATGAAGGCGGCGAACTGGAAGACCTTGGCGGGCCTCCCGCAGAACTGGCACTTCTCCTTCTCGATGTCCATGGGTCCCGTTAGGGCGTTGACCGGCTAATAAGCCCTCCGTCCGGCGCTTCGCATTCCGGCGCGGGGCGGGGAAAGTAGAAAACGGCGGGCGGCGTTGGAGGGGGCGTGAGGAGGACCGCCGAGGACCCCAGCGTGGCCCGGGACCTGAACAGGGGCAGTGAGCTGCATCGCTGCCAGCAGTGCGGGGCCTGCGCTTCGGTATGCCCTAGCCAGGCGCGAGGGGGCATACGCCCGGCGGAGCTGATGGCGCGCGCCTCCCTGGGGGCGGTGGACGTCCGGAGCGAGAGGAGCGTGTGGCTGTGCGCGGCATGCATGTCCTGCTCCGAGCGCTGCCCTTCCGGGGCCGGACCGGGCGAAGTGGTGGCGCGCCTGCGCGAGCTCGCTTCCGAGGCCGGGAACCGCCCCCCGTACCTCGGCGAGGAGGCCAAGCGGTTCATGCAGACCGGCATCTGCTTCCCCAAGACCGGCATGACCAGGAAGATGCGCAAGGAGCTGGGCCTGGATGATATGGAGGTCTCGGCGGAGGCGGTGCGGGAGGTCGGGGAGATCTGCCGCCGCACCGGGCTGGGGAGGCTGAGGGAATGAACCGGCCGCTCTACCTCTTCAGCGGCTGCCTCATCCCCACCAGGCTGCCGTTCCTGGAAGCATCGTCGCGCTTCGTGCTGGACCGGCTCGGCGTGGAGCACTCGGACCTGCCGCAGGCCACCTGCTGCGTGGAGCCCATCGGATTGAAGAGCCTGGCCCGGGATACCTGGCTGGCCTCGGCCGCCCGCCTCCTTTCCATCGCCGAGGAGGGCGGGAGGGACATCCTGACGCTGTGCAACGGCTGCTACATGTCCCTCCGGGAGGCGCAGCACGCTCTCGAGGACGAGGCGAGGAAGAGAGAGGTCAACGCGGTGCTGAGAGAGATCGGCCGGGAGTACCGGGGGGACGCGGAGGTGCGCCACCTGGCCGGGTTCCTCGCTGAAAGAGAGGAGGGAGTGCGCTCGCGCGTCGTCAACCCGCTGACCGATCTGAAGCTGGCCTCCCACCCCGGCTGCCACATGGTGAGGCCGAGCGAGGTGTTGAAGGTGGACCGGTCCTTCCGTCCGGAGACCTTGAGCAGGATAGCCTCCTGGACCGGCGCCGAGGTGGTGGCGGGCGAGGACTGGCCGAAATGCTGCGGGGGCGGGCTGTCGGGCATCGACGACGAGCTGTCCTCCGCCATCCTGGCCGATGCGGTGTCCGGCTTCCGGCCCTCCGGGGCGGCGGCGATATTGACGCCCTGCCCGTTCTGCTTCGTGCAGCTGGACCTCAAGCAGAAGGACGGCCTGCCGGTGCTCCACCTGTCGGAGCTGCTGGCACTGGCGTTCGGGGCGGAGCCGTCCAGGATAGGAATGCAGTACCACCGCAACAAGCTCAATCTGCAGCGGTGACGTCGAGAACGTCCAGGGAGAAGTGGACCGCCCGGGAGGAGTGGGTCAGCCACCCCAGGGAGATTATGTCCACGCCCGCTTCCGCGTACCGCGGGGCCGATTCCGGAGTGATCCTCCCGGATACTTCCACCAGCACACGGGGGTCGATGGCCCTTATGGCGTCAGCGCATTCCTTCGCCTGCTCAGGGGCCATATTGTCCAGGAGAATGATGTCCGCCCCAGCCTGGGCCGCTACCTTGGCGTCGCCGAGGGACTCCACCTCGACCTCCACCTTCTTGGTGAAGGAGGCCTGCTTGGCCTTCAGGACCGCATCGGACACGCTGCCGACGATCCTGAGGTGGTTGTCCTTGATCAGAATGGCGTCGTCCAGACGATAACGGTGAGGATCGCCGCCGCCGAGCGAGACGGCCTTCTTCTCATAGAACCGGAACCCCGGGGTGGTCTTGCGCGTAGCCGCCACCCTGGTCCTCGGGCTGACCTTCCTGACCGCCGCCTGCACCTCCGCGGTGGCAGTGGCGATCCCGGACATGCGCATGAGGAAGTTGAGCGCCAGCCTCTCCCCCAGCAGGATGTCCTTCAGCCGGCCCCTGATGACCAGGACCTCGGCCCCCTCGGCCAGGGTGTCGCCGTCCTTGGCGCCGGGGACGGTCTCCAGACCGAGGGTCCGGAACACCTCGATGGCCTCCTCCAGGCCGGCCAGCACGCAGGCCTCGCCGGTCCTGACGGAGGCGGTGCCGGACTGCTCGCCGATGAGGGCGTCCGAGGTGATGTCCCCGAAGCCCCTGTCCTCCTGAAGGAACTCCCTGATGCTCATGTCATATCGCGGATGGGGCGTCGGGGTATTAAATCCACCCGGCTTATAGCTCGATCTCTTCCTCCGCCTTGGGGAGGAGGACCTGCAGGCCCTCTCCCCGGACCGCCTGGGCGAGAGGCTCGCGATCATCGGAGTGCATGATGATTACCTTCTCGGGGTCGCAGGCCCTGATGAACGCCAGCAGCTCGTTCTGGTCGGCGTGCGCGCTGAGGTCGTACTTCTTGACCTCGCACTTGATCTTCACCGGCCTCTTGAGCTCTTCCTTCACCGCCTGCACCTCTATGAAGCCGTCCCTCAGCAGCCTGTAGCCGTTGGACTCCTCGACCTGGTAGCCGCTCAGCAGGATGGCGCTGCGGGGATCGTCCTTCACGTCGTCGATGTACGACAGTACGGGGCCGCCGTCCAGCATGCCTCCGGTAGTGACGATGACCTGGGCCTCCTTGCGGGCCTGCTTGCGGTCCTGGGGAGTGCGCACCTCGTGGAACTTCCGCCGGGCCGCCTTGAGGGCCTTCTCCGAACGGATGTACTCCGGCCGCTCCAGGTAGTGCCGGGTGATGGCCTTCCCCATCCCGTCGACCCACATGTTGTACTTGAGGTCCTTGAGTATGAGCATCAGCTCCTGGGTGCGGCCCACCGCGAAGCACGGCAGGATGGCCCTACCGCCCCGCTCCACGACCTCCTTGACCTTCTCGATCAGCTCGTACTCGGTCTTCATGCGGTCGGGGTGCAGGCGTCCGGAGTAGGTGCCCTCGATGATGAGGTTGTCGACCTTTACCGGGTGGGCGCCCCACACCAGCCTCATGTTGTAGGTGTGGATGTCCCCGGTGAACATGGTAGTGCTTTCGCCTCGCAGCTCGTACATGGCGGCGCCGGGCAGGTGCCCGGCGGGGTGCAGTTCGACCTCGAAGCCTCCCACGTCCATGACCTCGCCGTAGGTCATGGGGGTCATGTTGCGCATCATGGTCCGGATGTCCTGCTCGTCGTATGGCTTCGGGTACCCCTCGGCATCGGCGACCTTCAGGGAGTCGCGCACCAGCAGCTCCGCCACATCTATGGTGGTGGGGGTGGCCACGACCTCGGTGTCATATTTGCCGCATAGCCAGGGCATCATGCCGCAGTGGTCCAGGTGGCTGTGCGTCAGGAACGCCATGTCCACCGGAGGAGCGGCCAGCGGGTACTGGGGGGGCTTGGACGCAGTCATTCCATATTCGAAGAGCAGGGTAGCACCCTTGTTCTGGAGGAGCATACCCATCCTCCCGACCACATCTGCGCCGCCTAAGAACTTGATTTTCATATCATTTACCTCCTTTTAATCTCCAAGGATCTGTACAATTACCTTTCTGTCCCTTCCGCGGTTGTCCAGCTCCATCAGGACCACCTGCTGCCAGGTGCCCAGGTCGAGGGTACCGTCGTGGAAGGGCACCGTCATGGACGTTCCAAGGAACGAGGAGCGGATGTGGGAATGCCCGTTGCCGTCGCCCCACCGCCGGTGATGGTCGTAGTCCATCTCCTTGGGGAACAGGCGCTGCAGGGCATCCCTCATGTCTTTCTGGAGACCTTCCTCGTTCTCGATGGTGAACAGGCCGGCGGTGGAATGGCCGACGAACACGCAGGCCAGGCCGTCCTTTAGACGGGACGCCGCCACCGCCTCCCTTAAATGACCGGTAAGGTCGACTATATCGCCTTCCGATGCGGTCTTGATATTAAGGACCTTTCTATAGTTCCCCATGCGTCTCTCTACTGCAACCGCTACTAAAAGTAGAGTATTTTAATTTGATGTTCGTGGTCCGAGAGCATCCATCCACCGCTGGCCGCGATGATGCTTCATCCATCCCCGAACCGAAATGCAAAGGATAATAACCTCCTTCGAATTCGATGTTCTCGTGTCAGAGAACAATGTTATGGGAGAGCTGCCCTGGACCAACAGCAAGCAGGATGACAAGGTCTGGCTGGCCTCGAGCTTTCGGGTCGTGCTTTTCAAGACAGGCATCGAGAAGGCCGGGAGCGTGAATCAGCTGGGGCGGGAACTGGGCTACCGCTCCCGGGTCCACCCCGGGTGGAGCGTCAGACAGATCATGCTGGGGAAGCAGCCCTTCCCCCTGGACCGCCTGAAGGTCTTCGCCGAGTACCTGGACATGCCGCTGGACGAGATATTGAGGCACCGCACCATGCCTACCGCGGTCACCTTGGCCAGCACCAAGAAGGCGCTTATCGACAGCGGCATGCACTACCACCTGCCCTGACGCTGGCTTGTTCTATTTCCGGCGGGCAGCATGCTAAGACATTTATAGTCACCGCGCCATAGCTCCCTTTGTCGGACATATGTCCGACCCGGGGGATGGGAGTGCCTCTATTACGGAAGGGAACGAGGATAGATGATGAGACGACCAGCTCGCTGGTCCGCAGCGGGGTCTATCATCTTTCCGACACTTATGACGACGAGGAGGCCAAGAAGTTCGACGGTCCCGTCACCTATAGCTTCTGGAGCGCCATGAAGTACACCTTCACCCTGTCGCTCCTGCTGTGGTGGCTGCCCATATTCGGCCAGATGATAGCCGGGTATGTGGGGGGGCGAAGGGCCGGGGCGCCCTGGAAGGGCGTGATCGCGGCGCTGTTCCCGGTAGTGTTCATCTTCATCATCAGCACCCTGGTGAAGTGGAGCGTCCTGCCCACCGTCATCTACGGCATAGACCTCAGCCCGGAGGCCATCGCGGCGCTCATCGCCACGAACGTCCCGGTGATGCAGCCGTACATCGAGTTCGTGGACATGTACCTGACCTCCTTCTTCACATCCCTGCACGCGGCGTCCAACGTCGGCCTGGAGAGCTACGTCACCACCGTGGCGTTCGCCTACATCGGCGGGGTGCTCTCCCAGCAGAACAGGAGGGAGCTGGAGCTCCTGGCCCGCATGAGCAGGGGGACCAGCACCACCATAATCGTGGAGGGTAACAGAAATAACGCCCCGGAGGCCCGGACGGTGGAGCGCAGGGGCAGGCAGCCCCTCGGGTTCGAGGACCTCAGGATGATAGGCGCGGAGCCCATGACGGACGTCGAACCCATGCCCTTCCGCACCGCCAGGAGGGAGATCGTCGAGGAGGAGGACCCCATCGCCATGAGGGAGCGCAGGGCCATGAGGGAGAGGGCGCAGTCCATGAGCCAGCAGCAGAAGGGCGTGGAACGCAGGGTCCAGAGGAGGGCGGCGGAAGAGGCCCGCCCGGTCCGCCGCAGCAGCGAGGAGAAGACGGACTGGGAGTTCATCTGAGCCAGGACCCGGTCCGATGGGCGCCGGCGGTCCCGGGGACTGGAGGACGCTGGAACGGTCAATGCTCCGATCGTGAGAACATGCGGGCCTTGACAGTCCCGAGCCCCCTGCCTTGACCAGCAGGCAGGTCCCGGCGGCATCGGACACCGCATGGTGCCCTACGCGCAACGCCGTACGGGCTGCCATTCGCTTCAACACCGTTCTCCCTGAACGCGGGGGTGCTTGGCGCACCTTTTTCGTATCCGGTCAAGACCTGCGGGGAACCCTTTTATACAAGGCTGATTTTGGGAAGACCGGCGAAATAATCATGTTCTGTTCGAAGTGCGGATCGCTTCTGTTCCCGACCCAGGCCAAGGACGGCGTGGTGACGTGCAAGTGCGGCCACCAGGAGCCGGTGGCCGGAGGACAGACCATCAAGACGGTCCAGAAGAAGAAAGAGGTAGAGGACTGCCCAGTAGTTGACGGCATCGAGGGCGTGATGCCCAAGACCAACGTTACCTGCCCCAAGTGCGGGCACAACGAGGCCTATTGGTATCTTAGGCAGACCAGGAAATCGGACGAACCGGAGACGACCTTCCTCACCTGCTGCAAGTGCGGGCACAGGTGGAGAAAGTACTGAACTGGCCCATCTTTACTGAAAGGTTTATGATGGGCAACCGCTTTACCTTCAAAACATATTTAGCCGGGGGAAATTAATGTTTCACGCGAAAATCAAATCTGAGACCCTGAAAGGCATTGTCGATGTGGTCTCGACCCTTGTTGACGAGGCGAAGTTCAAGATCGACCCGGAGGGTATGGAACTGAAGGCCGTCGACCCGGCCCACGTGGCCATGGTGGACATGAGGGTGGAGAGGACCGCCTTCGAGGAGTTCTCCGCCGACGACACCGAGATCGGGGTGGACCTGGACAAGATCAAGGAGGTCCTGAGGCTGGCCCGCTCCGGCGACGTCATCGAGATGGAGCAGGACGAGGACAAGAACCGCTTGGTGCTCCACGTCGGCAACATCACCCGGCGCATGAACCTGGTCGACACCACCGGGATGAACGACCCCAAGGTGCCGAACGTCAGCCTCCCGACCAAGATCGCCGTCACCTCCGACGAGCTGCAGAAGGGCATCCGCGCCGCCGAGTCCGTCTCGGACCACATCGCCCTGACCGCTTCTCCCGACGGTTTCGAGATGTTCTCCGAGGGCGACACCGATTCGGTCAGCCTGAAGCTGCCCAAGGAGCTGCTGATCTCCATCGAGTGCGATGAGAAGGTGAGGAGCCTGTTCCCCCTGGACTACTTCTCCAATATGGTGCGCTCCATACCCGGAGGGTCGGTGGTGTCCATCAACCTGGGCAGCGACTACCCGGTGAAGCTGCAGTTCGACATAGCGGACAAGAAGGGCAGCGTCAACTACCTGCTGGCGCCGAGGATCGAGAGCGATTGATCTTCCCGCCCTCCTTCAACCATTTCCTTTTCCTTCCCCCATCGCTCACATCGGCCGCCGGACCGGCGAGGCGAGGCATAATCTGGATGCATGGGCTGTTGCTCCAAAAGCTTTTTAATCACGGCCCGATTATTCACCAATCCCCTCCCCACGAAGGTGTACCAATTTGACCTTATACGACGAGCAGACCATCAAGACCCTGGAGGCAAAAGCGAATCTGATCCGCAGGCACGTCATCAAGATGACCTATGCCGCGCAGTCCGGGCACCCCGGGGGCTCCCTTTCCTACGCTGACATCATTGCCGCTCTTTTCTTCAAGGTCATGAAGCACCGCCCCGATGATCCCAAGTGGGAGGGCCGGGACAAGCTGGTATTGTCCAAGGGGCACGCCGCGCCGGCGTACTACGCAGCGCTGGCCGAGGCAGGGTACTTCCCGGTGAAGGACCTGACGTCGCTACGCCAGCTGGGCTCGCACCTGCAGGGGCATCCCTGCCGCAGGAAGACCCCTGGTATCGAGATCTCCACCGGTTCCTTGGGACAAGGACTGAGCGTAGCCAACGGCATGGGCCTGGCGGCCAAGCTGGACCGCCGCGCCACCCGCATCTATTGCCTGTGCGGAGACGGGGAGATGCAGGAGGGCCAGAACTGGGAGGCGGCCATGCTGGCATCCCATTACAAGATCGACAACGTCACCGCCATCATCGACCGCAACAGGATGCAGATCGACGGACCGACCGAGCAGATAATGTCACTGGAGCCCCTGGGCGACAAGTGGAGGGCCTTCGGCTGGAACGTCATCGAGATCAATGGGCATGACATGAGGCAGATACTCGAAGCATGCGATAAGGCCAAGCAGGTCACCGGCAAGCCGACCGTGATCATCGCCAACACCATCAAGGGAAAGGGCGTGTCGTTCATGGAGGGCGCCGTGGCTTTCCACGGGAAGGCGCCCAACCAGGACGAGTACCGCATCGCCCTGAAGGAACTGGGGGAACCGCAATGAAGTGGGTCTATACCAGCCAGAGGAAGGAGTACGGCAACGCCCTCGTCGAGATCGGGAAGGCGCGCACCGACGTGGTGGTGCTGGACGGAGACCTCTCCTCGTCCACCCGGACGGTCGATTTCGCCAAGAAGTTCCCCGAGCGGTTCTTCAACTGCGGCATCGCCGAGCAGAACCTCATGGGCACCGCCGCCGGGCTGGCCGTTTCAGGGAAGACCGTCTTCGCCTCGACCTTCGCGGTGTTCGCGACGGGGAGGTGCTGGGACCAGATCAGGCAGTCCATCGCCTATTCGAACCTCAATGTCAAGATCGTCGCCACCCACGCCGGCATCACCGTAGGACCGGACGGGGCGACGCACCAGGCCCTGGAGGACATCGCCCTCATGAGGGTGCTCCCCAACATGACCGTCATCGTTCCCGCCGACGGGGTGGAAGCGTACAAGGCCGTGAAGGCCGTCGCCGAGCACAATGGGCCCTGCTATGTCAGGCTGGGACGATCGGACGTGCCGATGGTCACCACCATGGACTCGCCGTTCACCATCGGGAAGGCCACCGTCATCAGGGAAGGTACCGACGTCACCCTGGTGGGGTGCGGGCAGATGGTGGCGATATGCGCCGACGCGGCCGAGGAGCTGCAGGCCAAGGGCATATCCGCCGAGGTCATCAACATGTCGACGATCAAGCCGCTGGACGGCGAGACGCTGCTCCGCTCGGTCAGGAAGACCGGCGGGGTAGTGACGGCGGAAGAGCATTCCATAGAATCGGGCCTGGGAGGAGCGGTCAGCGAGTTCCTCGGCGACCACCATCCCGTCCCGCAGAGAAGGATCGGCACCCCCGCCTGCTTCGGAGAGTCCGGGGAGAGCGAGGCGCTGATGCGCCGCTACGGGCTTACCAGTGAAAAGGTGGCCGCCGCGGCCGAGGACGTCATCAGGAGGAAGAAGCAATGAAGATATTCATCGACACCGCTAACCTGGACAAGATAAAGGAAGTGAACAGCTGGGGGATCCTGGACGGGGTCACCACCAACCCCTCCCTGGTGGCCAAGGAGAACACCGACTTCAGGACCCTGGTGGGGGAGATATGCAAGCTCGTTGACGGGCCCATCAGCGCCGAGGTCATGAGCACCAAGGCCGCCGACATGGTGGCGGAAGCGAGGGAGCTGGCCAAGATCAACAGGAACGTGGTCATCAAGGTCCCCATGACCGAGGAGGGCCTGAAGGCCACCAAGACCCTGGCCAACGAGGACATCCCGGTCAACATGACCCTCATCTTCTCGGCCGCGCAGGCGCTGCTGGCAGCCAAGGCCGGGGCAAGGTACGTGTCCCCGTTCGTGGGCCGCCTGGACGACATCGGCCAGGACGGCATGAAGCTCATCTCCGAGATCATGAACATCCTGGACAACTACGACTTCGACACCGAGGTCATCGTGGCGTCGGTGCGCGACCCCATCCACGTGGTCGAGGCGGCGCAGCTGGGCGCGCACATTGCCACCATTCCGTACGACGTTCTGAAGAAGATGTTCAATCATCCTCTTACGGACAATGGGATCAAGAAGTTCCAGGACGATTGGGCCAAGGTGCCCAAGAAGCCTTGAGCTTCTTTCCCGGAAAGGGTAAAATAGCCGCATTTGTTCTCTCTGGGCCATGGAGGATCCCGAGCTGGTGGTGGTGGGCGGCGGTCCGGTGGGCAGCACCGTGGCCGCTCAGACCGCTTCCTTCTCCACGCTGGTGGTGGAGGAGCATCCCGAGGTAGGCACGCCGGTGCAGTGCACCGGGCTCGTCCATCCCCGCGTGGTGGAGATGGCCGGGGGCGAGAGTTCCGTCATCAACGCCATCAGCGGGTTCAAGCTGTTCTTCCCGGGGGGGAGGGTCCTCGACGTCATGTCCAACGAGGTCAAGGCCATGGTCATCGACCGCACCACCTTCGACCGCCACTGCTGCGACCGGGCCATCGATGAGGGCGCCGATGTCCTCACCGGCCGCAAGTTCGTGGGGTTCCGGAAGGAGGGGGCGAAGGCGAGGGTGCGCCTGGAGGGGCCGAAGGGCAAGGAAGAGCTGACCACCTCCCTGATCATCGGCGCGGACGGCTACAAGTCCACGGTGGGGGCGGCGGCTGGCATCGGCCCGGCCAAGGAGACCGTGCGGGGGATGCAGGTCGACCTGGACACCGTGCTGGACATCCAATCTCAAGTGGAAGTGTATCTGGGCAAGAACGTGGCCCCCGGCTTCTTCGCCTGGGTGCTGCCCTGCGGCGATTTTACTCGTGTAGGGCTGTGCGTGTCCAACGGGGCCGGGGCACCCAGCAAGTTCCTTTCCGAGCTTATTAGGAAGAGAGGGCTGCAGGGGGCCGAGCGGCTGCGCACCTACTCCGGGGTGATCCCCATCGGCCCTCCCAAGATCACTCATGCCGACAATGTCCTCATCGTCGGGGACGCCGCCGCGCAGACCAAGCCGCTGTCCGGCGGGGGGCTCTTCACGGGAATGCGGGCGGCCAAGTGGGCCGCCATGACCGCGGTGGACGCCCTGGAGGAGGGCGACGTCAGCGCTTCCTATCTTTCGTCCTACGAGCAGAGGTGGAGGTCGGACATCGGGAAAGAGCTGGAGCGGGGCATGCTGGTGCGCAAGGTCTATACCAAGATGAGCGACCAGAAGCTCGACGAGGTGGGACGGATGATGGACCGCGACGACGCCAAGGAGGTGCTGTCCACCGGTGACATCGACTTCCCTTCAAAGCTTGCCCGCCCCATGCTGAAGACCGTGCCGACATTGATCAAGTTCTCGCCGCAGGCGCTGGGGTCGCTGCTGAGGAAGTCCTAGTCCTTCCATTCGAACAAGTTCATATTCATGATCTCTTCGAAGGAGTATTCGCCGGCGGACCCATGGTCTTTTATTATCGTCCCTCGACCCATGCCTGATCCCGGGTCCTCGACCCGGACGTTCCAGTGATGGATCAGGACATCAACGATTTCCCTCACCGTGCTGGGAGGCTTATTGCCCAAGCTTACCTTCTTTCCCGACCTCGTTACTATCACGAGGCCAGTGGGGGCGTCGGCCCAGTAAACCGGCTCATTTTCCGTGATGTACTGGAAGCCATAGTCCCTCCTGATCCTGATACGGTCGATCTTCTCTTTACGGACATAATCAGGTCTGCCGATCAACTTTCGACGGAGCCTTGGCGGGATAGATATGCGGTCCTCGAAGATAGTGGTCGCTAAGCTGCCGTCCAATGTGTCCTTGTCGCGATTTTCTGTTCTATAAAGTTGCAACAAGATTGCCGTCCAGGCCAGGATCATCGCAAATATAAACGCACCAGGGTCTGACCATTCTTTAGCCTGGGGATCGAGCAGTACATATAGGGATCCCAGGAACAGACCGGCAGCTATCGGACGGAAAGACCATTGGTACATCTTCAAGGATTTGGTATTCGTTTTGCTACTGTTGAATACGTATTTAGGAAGTCTTTCTCTGAACAGGACCGTCTCGCTCATGCTCAAGCGCTTCCACATGTTGTTCGGACTATTGAATTTTAGCTGATGGAAAATATGAGCCAGCTCGAAAGGCCCCAAGGCTCGAGTTCTTCCGAGCAAAGGGTGAAATAGCCCCGCACTTTTAGTTGGCCCGATGATGCTAGCCAAGGTCCCCCGCGACCGCGCCGAGGCGGCGCGCAAGAAGCTGTTCCGCAGGGGGCTGGTGCGCAAGGACCTCCGCATATTCGAGGAGGATGGAAATGTCCTCCTGCCTCTTCGCGCCGAGCCGGACCCGGAACTGCAGCGGGAGCTTGGCATATCCATCGTGGACGGGCAGGCCCAGGAACGGACCTTCTACCGTTCCCCCCAGGAGCTGGCGGCCGAGGCCGCCGACATCCCCGAGGAACTGAAGTCCCTTCTTCCGCAGCGCTGGGAGCACATCGGCGATGTCATCATCATCCGCGTGCCGGAGCAGCTGGAGCCATACGCCGGGGAGGCCGCGGCTTCCTACGCCAAGGTCCTCAAGGCCAAAGCGGTGATCCGTGAGGTCGGCAGGATCAGGGGGGTGTACAGGACGCCGGAGATGGAGGTCCTGTACGGCACCGACACCGAGACAGTGCACTTCGAGAACGGCATATACTATAAGCTGGACGCCGCCAAGCTGATGTTCTCCTCCGGGAACATCGATGAGAAGCTGCGCATGGCCGCGCTCGACTGCGCCGGGGAGACCGTCGTCGATATGTTCGCCGGCATCGGCTACTTCACTTTGCCGCTGGCGGTGCATACCGGCGCGTCGAAGGTCATCGCCTGCGAGATCAACCCCCTGGCATTCCGATATCTCCAGGAGAACGTTCGGCTTAACCGCGTGGAGAAGGTCGTGCAGCTGTTCCACGGGGACAACAGGGAGCTGCCCGGGGAGAGGATCGCCGACCGAGTCATCATGGGATACGTTCGAACGACCGGCGAGCACTTGGAGAAGGCGTTCGATCTCGTCAAGCCGGGCGGCACCATCCACTATCAGGACACCTTCCCGCTGGAGGTGTGGCCGCAGATGGCCCTGGACAACGTTGCCAGAGCGTCGAAGGGCCGACGCTACGAGGTCATGCTGATGAAGGAAGTGAAGTCCTACTCCCCCGGCGTCTCGCACATGGTGCTGGACATCAAAGTTCTCGATTAAGCGCGCTCGACCTCTTCCATCGCCCCGGACGCTTCCAGGAGCAGCTTCAGCGCGTCGGCGTAGCCTTCCCCGCTCTCCTCGATGAGCTTCTGGGCGAAGGGGGCGAGGTACGCGCCGAAGTCCGATTCCTCCCGGGTGAACTGCCACTGCTTGCCCTGCCCTTCCCCCAGCGCGGCGATGAACGCGAAGGATACCGAGCGGAGCTTGTGATCGGTGCCCTTGCCTTTCTCGATCTGGCGCAGCGCCGCCTCCTTCCCCTCGGTCTTGCATACCTTGGCAAGCCGGTCGGCGTAGGAGCCTACCGGGCCGAGCTTGCGGTACCGCGGCAGGGTGGCCTCGATCCCCCTGAACTTCTCCATGCGGTACGCCTCCACCACCATCTGGGACGGGGTGAGCTCGGAGCGTTCCGCGAGGACCTTCTTGACCACGTCCGGGGACGCCACCTGGGCGAGGAGTTCGTCGCGGTGCTGGGGCCACAGGTCGGTGATGAGGTTGGCGGCCTGGTCCGTGCGCGAGAGGATGCACAGCTTGCGCGAGGAGATCAGCTTGGATATCGCTTCCTTCTCCGCGTCGCTCCCCCTCAGCGCCGCCAGGAACCGCTGCTTGTCCTGGCCGAAACACTCCTCGCCGATGAGGTACACCTCATCCTCGTTCTTGCGGATGCGCTCCAGCCTCTCCTTGGAGGCCGCTTCGAGCAGGGCCGAATCGTTCAGCTCGCCCTTGAGGTACTTCGCTTTAAGTTCCTTGCTGAGGTCCGAGGCTCCCTTCACCCCGCAGCTCGCGCAGTCGGAGGTGCACTTGAGCCCGGTCATGACCTCCACGTCGAAGTCATCGGTCGGCACCTTGGCGGCGATC
The DNA here is from genome assembly GCF_000308215.1 of Methanomassiliicoccus luminyensis B10. Taxonomy (NCBI): domain Archaea; kingdom Methanobacteriati; phylum Thermoplasmatota; class Thermoplasmata; order Methanomassiliicoccales; family Methanomassiliicoccaceae; genus Methanomassiliicoccus; species Methanomassiliicoccus luminyensis. Next base: position 10,379 of record NZ_CAJE01000001.1, on the reverse strand, counting down.
CGGCTGGCCAGGATGTGGACGGTGTTGGAATCCTTGACGCAGGACGGGCACACGCTGATGACGACATCGGCGCCCTTCCACCTGATCAGCAAGCGCTCCTCGACCTTGGGGTGGGGGCATTTGCCTTCATCGTCCACGTCGTAGGGGAGCTCCGCGAGCATTTCCTCCACGTACTCGGCGGGAGGCCGGGGGCCGTGTGGGCTGCAGACGGCCTTCTCCTGCGTGGAATAGATGTGAAGGTTGTTGCTCTCCGCGATCTTCCACAGCGCCATCAGCCTCAGCTCGGGATTGTCGTAATGCTGGACACCGATGAGCTTATCCCTCTCCACCTTCCCTCGAACCGCATAGGACACCTCCCCCATGGGAGTGCGGGCTATCGCCAGGTACGGCACCTTCCCGGCGAGGTGCAGGGATATCGTGGCCGCGTACGCCCGGACGAGCTGGTCGCCCCAGTTCATGGCAAAGTCGAGCTTTCGCTCGTTGTGTCGGTTCTCCGACACCTTCTCCATCTTCTCGATGTGCTTCCTAAGCTCGCAGCCCCGGCAGCCCTCGGCGCATTCGGGCATGAGCAAGGAAGGGTCCTCCGCCAAAAGCCTCGACTTCTCGAGAAGGTCCTTCTCCAGGGTCTTAGGGGTGGCCTTGGCCCCCCGGAAACGTGCCCGGCGTCCCATGAAGTGCCCCTACGTCGAGAAGCGCATTAAGTCTTTGTATCGTCCTGCCGGAGAAAACGTCGCAGCATGGCGGCATGCGGCCGATGATCTGGCAAGAGGACGGCCAGGGTCGGGGCGATCAATCAAGCAGGCCGGGGCGACGGCCAGCGCTCATGCTGGCACTGCTGGATGACCCGCCGACGTCCTGACCGCGCAGCGGCCGAGGCGCGAGTGGGTCTTCTTTTTTCGCGAAGGGACCAAAGAACATTTTTATCCGCGTAGGTGATTGCAATCCCGGGATGCAGTGTCAGAAGGACAGGATTATTTCAAGGGCTACATTAAAGGGTACGAGGACGGCCTTAACCAGGCCTGGGACGACCTCATCGGCCTCACCACCCGCGGGTACAGCCCCCGGGAGATCCAGGTCATGGCCAAGAGCAAGCGCTCGTCGATCGGACAGAACATAAAGGACAAGAAGCGCGTCATCAGGGACCAGAACGGAGTGGACCTGTTCGAGAAGGTGCCGGCCCGCAGGGCCGCGCCGAGGATCGCCGCCGGGCGGGCGTACATCGTCCAGGGCACCGGCGTCGAGCGCGCCGTCAACATGTTCAGCGAGCTGACCTCCGAGGGGGGCAGGGGGCTGTGCATCACCCGCCGCTTCCCCGGGGACTACCAGGCCGCCATCGGCCCGGGGACCACATCATACTGGCTGACCAGGCAGGAGAACGGGGAATCGGCCTCTCCATACCCGTGCATCTCGCCCTCGGACATGGGGCGCATGATCACCCTGGCCCGCGGGTTCATGAAGGAGGCGGAAGGCGGCGTGGTGCTCCTGGAGGGGACGGAGTACCTCATCGTGCAGAACGATCTGAACAACGTGCTGAAGTTCCTGCAGTCGATGGTGGACCTGGCCATAACCTCGCGCAGCATCCTGCTGCTGGCCATCAACCCCTCGGCCGTGGACCAGAAGGTCATGAGCAACCTGGAATGCAACACCGCCGCGGTGCTGTGACCTCGCGAGGGCCTCGCCGCGTCACCGGCCCATGCTGATGATGATGGAGGACACGTTGGCACTCTCCCCCGAACTGGCGGAAAGCACCTCGGTGTCGATCTTGATGTCCCTGACCTGCGCTTCCTTGATGAAGCGGCGGCGCACTATCTCCGCCACGTCCACCGCCCGGCTGATGGCCTTCCCCCTGGCCTTGATGATGACATCGTTGGAGCCGCCGTTGAACTGGGTGACCACTGCCAGCACGTAGTTCATGGTCGGCTTCTTCCCTATGTAGATGGTATTGTCGTCCGACACTTCGGTCCCCGCCGGTCCAACCAACGAGGGGGTTATTTATAAGTTCTTGGAATTCGCAGATCCCCTTCCCCGCCCGGATGGAGAGCCAGATGTCAAAGATCTCAGTACTGGCGGTGCTCCGAGAAGTACCTCGTCATGATGCGGCGCTGCCCTTTTCGCAATATCTCCGACAGCGTAGAGGTCGATATCCCGAAGGCCTTGGCGAGGTCCCGGAGGGCCACCTTGCGGGGGAAATCGAAGTAGCCGCGCTCGTAGGCCATCCGCGTGATCTGCTCCTGGCGCTGAGTGAGCTCGTCGGTCCCGGCGATCTCGGTCAGCTTGACCAGCTTGGGGCCGGCCTGCAGCTTCTCCAGGTTCGCGATCAGGTCCTGCAGGGCCTTCTTCTCGGTGACCAGCATGGTCCAGCTCATCCTCCCGTTCCGGGTGGTCGAGCCGGTCAGGAAGCATTCCGTCCCGGCAAGCAGGCGGCACACCATGCACTGGTTGGTGGAGAAGACGGCCAGGGCCTTTCCCCGGTCGATGGCGCTGATGTCCACGTTGAATATGTTGGGGTTGTTGCGGACCTGCTCGATGACCTTGGGGAGGTCATCCTCGTTCTCCACCTCGATCTGCACGAGGTCCCTCACGCCGTTGGAGGATGTCTTTGAATCGATCACCTTGATGACCGAGGGGAACTGCTCCACCACGTCGGTTATCCAGTTGTCGGGCAGGGAAAGTGAGACTACCGCTTCCATCATGACCTATCGGCATCCGGAAGACGTCATCAGGGATAAATGCCCCGCTCCTTGGTAGCCTTGACCACTTCCTGGACCGCCAGGATGTAGGCGGCGGTGCGCATGTCCACGTTCCTCGACCTCGCGGTGGCGTACACCTTGGCGAAGGCATAGGTCATGATCTGATTGAGGCGGTTCTTTATCTCCCCGGCCGACCAGAACAGGTACTGGAGGTCCTGCACCCATTCGAAGTACGAGACGGTGACGCCCCCGGCGTTGCACAGGATGTCCGGGACCAGGGTGATGCCCCTCTCGAACAGTATCCTGTCCGCCTCCGGCGAGGTCGGCCCGTTGGCCCCCTCGGCCACGATCCGCGCCTTGATCTTTCCGGCGTTGCCGGCGTCGATCACGCCCTCCAGGGCGGCGGGCACCAGCACGGTGCACTCCAGCTCCAGGACCTCCTCGTTGGTGATGTCCCGCGCTCCCTTGAAGCCCTTGACCGAGCCGGTGGCCTTCTTGTGCGCCTCCAGCGCCTCCAGGTCCAGGCCGGCGGGGTCGTGCACCCCGCCCGAGGAGTCGGACACCGCCACGATCCTCGCCCCCAGCTCGTCCTTGAGCAGCCGGGCGGCGTTCTTGCCGACATTGCCGAACCCCTGGATGGCCACGGTGGACCGCTGGGGGTCGATGTCGTTGACGTTCATCGCCTCCCTGATGCAATACATGACCCCTCGGGAGGTCGCCTCCTCCCTTCCTTCCGAACCTCCCAGGTGGATGGGCTTCCCCGTCACCACTCCCGGGACGGAATACCCTGCCCCCATGGAGTAGGTGTCCATGATCCACGCCATCGTTTGAGCGTCGGTGTACACATCAGGCGCGAGGATGTCCTCATGGGGGCCGATGATGGGCGCGATCTCGGTGGTGAACCTTCTGGTCATCCGCTCCAGCTCGCCCTTGCTCATCTTCTTGGGATCGCAGATCACCCCGCCCTTGGCCCCGCCGAAGGGGAGCCCCACCGTAGCGCACTTCCAGGTCATCCACATGGACAGCGCCCGGACCTCGTCCAGGGTGACGCCGGGGTGATAACGGACGCCTCCCTTGCACGGCCCCCTGGCGATGCTGTGCTGGACCCGGTAGCCGGTGAAGACCTTGATGCTGCCATCGTCCATCTTCACCGGGAAGTTCACCGTGAACTCCCGCTTGGGCTTGGTGAGGATCTCTATCATGCCTTCGTCAAGGCCCAATATCCTCCCGACGTTCCTCACCTGGCTGATCGCGACCTGGTATGGGTTGCTCTTTTCCATGCGTTGCCTCCGTGGCTGGCCGACCTTCTCGAACATTCGTATCGACCCAGGGACATTTATAGCTGAGCAGGAGAGGAGAGCCAGCTCCTCCGGCCGCAGTCTAAATATCATGCAAGCCCATCAAAGGGATGCCGGAACGAACGCTCCAGGCAGGCGGGTCATGAACAACGCCGAGATCGCCCAGATGCTGTACGAGTTCGCCGAGCTGATGGACCTCAAGGGGGACGTGTTCAAGCGGAACGCTTATCGGAAGGCGGCCCAGAGCGTGGAAGACCTGGGCAGGGATGTCCAGGACCTCGTCGCGGAGGGGAATCTGGACTCCATCCCGGGGGTGGGGGAGAGCATCGCCAAGAAGATCAAGGAGCTCGTGGGAACGGGGCGGTCCACCGAGCTGGAGAAGCTGCGGCAGGAGTTCCCCGCCGGGCTGGTGCAGCTGATGAGCGTGCCCGATGTAGGACCGAGATCGGTCATTCGGCTCCGCCAGGAGCTGGGGGTGAACAGCCTCCAGGAGCTGAAGGAGGCCGCGCTGTCCCACCGGATAAGGGGCCTGAAGGGGTTCGGGGAGAGGTCGGAGGAGAACATCCTCAAGGGCATCGCGCTGGTGGAGAAGCAGTCCGGCCGGATGCCCCTGGGACATGCCTACCCCATCGCCAGGGACATCGCCGAGCACCTCAGGATGAGGGGGCACACCCATGCCGTGAGCTTGGCCGGGAGCTTGCGCCGAATGCGCGAGACCGTGGGGGACATCGACATCCTGGCCGGTAGCGACAGCCCCGACAAGGTCATGGACCTGTTCGTCGCCCACCCCCAGGTCGCGTCCGTGATCGCCAGGGGCGGGACCAAGGCGTCGGTGCGCCTGGCCGACGGCACCCAGGTGGACCTTAGGGTGGTGCCCCGTGAGAGCTACGGGGCCGCTCTCCAGTACTTCACCGGGTCCAAGGAGCACAACGTGAAGCTGCGGCGCATCGCCATCCAGAAGGGCTACAAGCTCAACGAGTACGGGGTGTTCCGCAAGGACGATGACGCCCTGGTGGCGGGGAGCGACGAGGACGGCATCTACCGCCTGCTGGGAATGGACCCCATGCCACCGGAGATGAGGGAGGACCGCGGGGAGATCGAAGCGGCCCTGGAGCATCGGCTCCCGAACCTGGTCAGCATGGAGGACATCAAGGGCGACTTCCACGTGCACACCAGCATGAGCGACGGCAGAGCGACCATGCGGGAGGTCGCCGAGGAGGCCGAGCGGAGAGGGTACCGGTACATCGGCGTCACCGACCACTCGCAGTCGCTGCGCATCGCCGGGGGGCTGAGCATCGACTACCTCCTCGCGTCGGTGGAGGAGGCCCGTCAATTGAGCGATGAGCTGGGCTTCCCGGTGCTGCGCGGGGCCGAGGTGGACATCCTGGAGGACGGTTCGCTCGACTACCCGGATGACGTCCTGGCCCAGCTGGACTACGTCATCGGCTCGGTGCACTCGCGGTTCAAGATGGACCGGAGAGAGATGACCGACAGGGTGCTGACGGCCATGTCGAACGAAGAGATGAACATACTCGGCCATCCTACCGGCCGCCTGATCGGAAAGCGGCCGGGGTACGACATCGACCTGGACAGAGTGATGGACGAGGCCCAGAGCAAGGGCGTTCTCCTCGAGCTCAACGGCTTCCCCGACCGGCTGGACCTCAATGACCTCAATTGCCGGAGAGCGAAGGAGCGCGGCGTGATGATGTGCATCGGCACCGACGCCCACAGCCTGGGTCATTTCGACAATATGGAGCTGGCCGTGGGCACCGCCCGCCGGGCTTGGCTGGAGCCGGGGGATATTCTCAATACATACAGTATCGACAGGGTGCGCAAGGTATTCACCAGACAGCGTACGACCTAAACTATATGACATCCCCGGAACATGGGAGGTTCGAGGGGAACGATGGGAGTCATAGAGATCGCCGATTCGATCAAGACCATGAAGGTCCGGGGCGCCGGGCTCATAGCGCGCAGTGCCGCCGAGGCCCTCAAGCAGCAGGCGCTGGACTACCAGGGTGATGACCTGGGGAAGCTCCGGAAGCTGCTCGCCGACGGCCAGCGGACGCTGGTGGATTCCAGGCCGACCGCCATATCGCTGTGGAACGCGGTCCAGGCCACCATGCGCGGCACCTCGGGGGCGGAGAGCGCCGCCGACCTCCGCGACCTCGTGGTGAAGAACGCCGATTCGTTCGTGGCCAGGTCCAGCAGGGCGGTGGAGGTGATCGGGCGCATCGGCTCGCGGCGCATCCGCGACGGCGATACCGTTCTGACCCATTGCAACAGCAAGGCGGCCCTGGGAGTAATCAAGGCCGCCCACGCCGACGGGAAGAAGATCAAGGTCTACGCCACCGAGTCCCGCCCCTGGAGGCAGGGCCTGCTGACGGTCCGCGACCTCGCCGCCGCCGGGGTCCCCTCGACCCTCATCATCGACAGCGCGGTGCGGTGGATCATGAAGGACATCGATGTCGTCGTGGTCGGAGCGGACACCGTATGCTCCAACGGGGCGCTGATCAACAAGGTAGGGACGTCCCAGGTCGCTCTGGCGGCCAGGGAGGCCAGGGTGCCGTTCATCGTGTGCGCCGAGACCTACAAGTTCTCGCCCAAGACCATGCACGGGGAGCTGGTGGAGATCGAGGAGAGGGACGCTTCGGAGGTCATCGACCCGAAGCTGCTGCCCGAGGGCGTGGGGGTCCGCAACCCGGTGTTCGACGCTACCCCTCCGGAGCTCATCGACTCCATAGTCACCGAGATCGGCCTGATCTCGCCATATGCCGCTTACGAAGTGATCGTCAAGGAGATAGGGCCGGACAGCCTGTTCGAAACGGAGGACTGACCATGGAATATTCGGAGAAGTACCTGCGCCTGGGAGAGAAGGTCGACCCGGACGCGTTCGTCATCTGCAAGTACAAGATCACCACCGATCTGGACATCAAGCTGGCCGCCGCGGCCATCGCCACCGAGCAGTCCACCGGCACGTGGACCGGGCTCTCCACCCTCAACGATGAGATATTCGAGAAGTACAGCGGGTTCGTCACCGACATCCAGGGCAACGTGGCGACGATCGCGTACCCCGCGGACGACTTCAGCCTGGACATCGGCGGGGTGCCCCAGATACTCAGCGTCATCTCCGGCAACCTGTTCGGCCTGGAGGCCATCAGGGGGGTGCGCCTGGAGGACGTGTTCTTTCCCCAGAGCATGCTCCGGGAGTTCAAGGGCCCCAAGTTCGGGATCCAGGGGATGAGGGACATCCTCAAGAGGCCGGAGAAGCCGCTGGTGGGGACGATAGTCAAGCCGAAGATCGGGCTGCCCCCGAAAGGGATGGCCGACTACATCTACGAGGCCGGGATGGGCGGGCTGACCAACGGCAAGGACGACGAGACGCTGTCCAACCAGAAGTTCTGCCCCCTCGAGGACCGCGTCGTAGCGATCGCCGAGGCCATCGACCGCGTGAAGGCGGAAACGGGGCATCGCATGATGCACGCTATCAACGTGTCCACCAACGGCGAGAAGATCGTGGAGGTGGCCGAGCGGGCCCAGGATCTCGGAGCATCGGAGCTCATGGTCGATGTCATCACCTGCGGGTTCGCCGCGGTGCAGGCGCTGGCCGAGGACCCTTCCATCAAGCTGCCCATCCACGTCCACAGGACCATGCACGGCGCCATCACCAGGAACAAGGACATGGGAGTGGCGATGGTGGTCTTCGCCAAGCTGGTGCGCATGTGCGGCGGGGACGCCCTGCACGTGGGGACCTTCGGCGTGGGCAAGATGAAAGGCTCCCCGACCGAGGACCTGGCCAACCAGGAGGCCTGCGTCGGTCCCGAGCTGCCGTACAAGCAGACCATGCCGGTCTGCTCCGGAGGGATGCACCCGGCGCTCATCGAGCCGCTGGTCAAGATCACCGGTACCGACGTCCAGATACAGGCCGGCGGCGGCGTGGCCGGGCACCCCGGCGGCGTGCGGGGCGGGGCCAAGGCCATGGCCCAGGCGGTGGACGCGGCCTTCCTGAACATACCGTTCAGCGAATACTCCAAGGACCACAAGGAACTGCGCGAAGCGATGATGAAGTGGAAGTGATTACATGCAGCTCAAGGCAAAGTACATCGACATGGAAACGGCGGAGCACACCTGCGTATTGCACGACGAGGACGCCAGGGAGCTGGGGGTCCGCGAGCAGGACCGCGTGAGGATAAAGCACGAGAGGAACTCCATGGTGTTCATCGTACAGACCACCGACACCGTGGTCAACAAGGGCGAGGTCGGCATCCTGGGCCGGGCGTACAAGCTGCTGGGCCCGGACCCCGACGAGGTCATCGAGGTCGTCGGCACCTCCCGCCCGGCCTCGGTGGACTTCATCAAGAAGAAGATGGCCGGTAAGGAGCTGACCACCGCGGAGATACGCGCCATCGTGAACGACATCGCCGAGCGCACCCTCAGCAACGTCGAGCTCACCGCCTACGTTACCTCGCTGGAGATCAACGGGATGAACATAAGGGAGACCGCCGATCTCACGGAGGCGATGGTGGAGACGGGCGAGACCATCCAGTTCGACCGCTCCCCGGTGTTCGACTTCCACTCCATCGGCGGAAGCCCCGGGAACAAGATCACCCTCATCGTGGTCCCGATAGTGGCGGCGGCGGGCCTGCTGATACCCAAGACATCGTCCCGGGCCATCAGCTCGGCGGCCGGCACCGCGGACATCGTGGAGGTCTTCGCCAACGTGGACCTCGATTCCAACAAGCTCCGCAGCATCGCCGAGTCCGTCGGCGGCACCCTGGCGTGGGGCGGGTCGATGAACCTGGCCCCCGCTGATGACGTCATCATCAGGGTCGAGCATCCCCTGGGCATAGACCCCCACGCCCAGCTGCTGGCATCGGTCATGTCCAAGAAGAAGGCCGTGGGAGCGGACTTCCTGGTCATAGACATCCCGGTGGGCGAGGGCACCAAGGTCCCCACCATGGAGAAGGCCCAGGCCTTCGCCAAGGACTTCGTGGAGCTCGGGGACAAGCTCGGCATACATGTGGAGGCAGCCATCACCTACGGCGATCAGCCGGTGGGCCGCGCCATCGGCCCGGCCCTGGAGGCCAGGGAGGCGATATCCATCCTGGAGGGGAACCAGCACCCCAGCAGCGTCATCGAGAAGGCCGCCGGGATGGCGGGCATGCTCCTGGACATGGGGGGCATAAAGGGAGGCGAAGGGAAGGCCCGGGAGATCCTGGCCTCAGGGGAAGCTCTCAAGAAGTTCCGGGAGATCGTGGCCGCTCAGGGCGGGGACCCCAACATCAAGTCCGAGGACATCCCGGTCGGAAAGTACACCTACGACATAGTGTCGCGCGAGACCGGCTACGTCAACGCCATAAAGAACAAGCAGCTGGTCCAGCTCGCCCGCGCCGCCGGCGCGCCCAAGGACAAGGGGGCCGGGATCCTGCTGCACATGAAGCGCGGGAACCGCGTGTGCGAGGGGCAGCCGCTGTTCACCATCTACGCGGACAACAAGGCCAAGCTGGACCAGGCCATCGAGCTGTCCAGGAAGTTCGAGCCCATGACGGTGGAGGGCATGATCCTGCAGAAGCTGCCGTACATCAGCAAGACCGAGGTCATCGAGAGGACTTTCTGCCCTGTTCCGTCAGAGCCTGAGGCAAAGTGATCTCGCCCTTGGCCACCGCCTCCGCCAGCTCGTGAGTGATGGTAACCTTGCCTCCGCTCTCGATGCGGCTGAGGCGCTGGATGTCCTTCACCTCCCCGGGGGTCGGCTGCACCTCCGGGGGGAAGGGCATCCGGTATCCTGACGACAGTGCGATGGAGACGGCGGCATCGGCGTCCGGCTCCTCGGTGCGGCGGGTGGTGCCCCTCTCGTCCACCACCTCCACGTCGTCGACGGAGTTCCAGATGGATCGGATGACCCGGTTGCGGTTGGTCCGGTCCCCGTGCCCCACCCTGGCGATGATGCGCCCGTGGCGGTAGCACCTGCGGAAGCGGGCGATCTGGTCGACCACCTGCTCCGGCGAGCTGACCGTCTCGGCCGCCAGGACGCGGCCGTCCCCTATGATGGCAAGCCCGGGCCTCATCCCCGGATCGATCCCGACCACCAGGAGGTCAAAGCTCTCTCGCCCCCTTAGCTGGTTGCGGGCCATGTCCAGCACGATCTCCGGCTGGTCACCGGCGACCACCTTGCGGAACTTGACCTTGTACTTCTCCTCGGCGGTGGTGATCACCACGCCCACCGTGTCGGGGATGTCCTCCCCGAAATCCAGGGCCACGAAATGCTCCTTCCTTTCCTTCATGAGCTGGACCAGCTCGTAGAAGAAGCGGAAGTTCTTGGTCATGATCCCTATGACCTTCATCCGAACAAATGGATGCGGGAGAGATTGCTTAATCCTTTCTGACACTC